>DASSAH010000351.1:0-5217 GCA_035685585.1 Coriobacteriia bacterium | reverse complement strand
TCGGCTCGGGAGCCGGCTACCCCGGGATACCTCTGGCGGTGCTCTGGGGCACGCCGGTCGATCTTCTGGAGCCGACGAGGAAGAAGTCTGACTTCCTGGCATCAGTCGTTGCTGAGCTGGGTGGTCTGAACCGCTCCCACGTCTTCCCCCTTCGAGCTGAGCAGCTGGCCGTCGAGCGGCCGGCCCGGTACCGTTTCGCAGTGGCGCGGGCCGTCGCCGCACTGCCTTCGCTGGTCGAACTTGCATGTCCGCTGCTCGAGGTCGGTGGAACGCTGGCAGCCATGAAAGGGACGCCCACGTCTGGCGAACGGGAGTCCGGCCGGATTGTGGCTGAGATGCTCGGGATGATTGAGACGGGGTGGAGTGAGTACCAGTTGCCCTTCGGCGGTGAGAGGCGGACCGTGGCGCAGTACACGAAGAACGCCGAGCCAAGCCGATCTCTGCCGAGGCGCGTAGGCATGGCGCAGAAGCGCCCCCTTGCGTAAAGTGGCGTTCACGGGTCGGGGATGATGGCCTATACTGATGGCTGTCGTCTCGTGCCAGGGTGAGGGAGTGCGTGTCGTGAGCGCCGCAACCAACGAGATATCCGCGAACCATCGGGCAGCCGCCCTCGTCCTCGCGGTCGTCAACCAGAAGGGCGGAGTAGGCAAGAGCACGACGGCCGTGAACCTGAGCGCCTGTCTCGGGGAGCTCGGATGGCGCGTGCTGCTTGTCGATCTCGATCCGCAGGGAAACGCGACCTCGGGCTATGGGCTGAATCGCAACCAGCGAAGTCAGTGCATCTACGACGCTCTTCTCGGCGATGAGCCCATCGAGTCGCTGATCGAGCCCGTGGCAATCGAACATGTGTTCGCTGTACCGGCCACGATCCAGCTTGCGGGCGCGGAGATTGAACTCGTCTCCGCTATGAGCCGAGAGACGAGGCTGAAGTCTGTCCTGGCCCCTGTTCTCGGGGACTTCGACCTGGTCATCATCGACTGTCCGCCGTCGCTCGGCCTTCTGACGGTGAACGCCCTGACTGCGGCTCAGGGGCTCATCATCCCCATCCAGTGCGAGTACTACGCCTTGGAAGGGCTTTCCAAGCTGCTCGACAGTGTGCGGCTCGTCCGAGCCCACCTCAACCCGCAGCTCGAAGTCTTCGGCGTGGTCATGACCATGTACGACATGCGAACCAAGCTCTCGCAACAGGTGGTGGACGAGGTCAGAGAGTACTTCGACGGGAAAGTGTTCGACTCGCTGATTCCTCGATCGGTCCGCCTTTCTGAGGCTCCGAGCTTCGGACAGCCCGTGACACTGTACGATCCGAGCGGCAAGGGAGCGCAGGCATACCGGGCGCTGGCGAAGGAAGTGATAGAGCGTGTCTAAGAGGGGATTAGGACGAGGGCTTTCGGCACTCATCCCGAGCGCCGGTGAGGATGAGGTCCAGGATGTTCGCGAGGTCCCTGTCGACCAGATCTCGCCCAACCCCCGGCAGCCGAGGACCGCGCTCAGCGATGACGGCGTCGCCGAGCTCGCGGATTCGATAAGTAAGGTCGGCGTCCTGCAGCCGGTCATGGTGCGTCCGCACGCCGATGGCTACCAGATAATCGCGGGTGAGCGACGGTGGAGAGCCGCCCGGATGGCGGGACTTGAGCGAGTCCCGGTACGCGTGCTCAGCATCGGCGAGGCCGAGTCCCTCGAGCTGGCGCTCATCGAGAACCTGCAGCGTGAGGACCTCAACCCCATCGAGGAAGCGAGGGGGTTCCGCCGACTGCTGACCGAGCACCAGATGACGCAGGCAGAACTCGCCGACAAGGTATCGAAGTCCAGGTCCGCCGTGACCAACGCGCTTCGCCTTCTCGACCTGCCCGAGGAGGTTCAGGGGCATGTGTACGAGGGGCGGCTCTCGGCCGGTCACGCTCGGGCGATACTCGCGGTCCCCGATGAGGAGATGCGCATCAGGCTCGCCGAGAAGGTCGTGGCGGAGGGGCAGTCGGTCCGCGAGACCGAGGCGCTCGCCCGGCTGTACGCGGCGGGCCAGGCGGAGCGAGCCCCGCGCCCTCGGACGCCCAAGTCCTTCAAGATCGTCGCCCGCAAGCTCAGGCGGATGCTCGGCACCGGGGTCAGGGTCCGCCAGACCTCCAAGAAGGGCAAGATAGAGATAGAGTTCCACGGCGAGGATGAGCTGGAGCGCATCTACCGGCTCCTCACGGACAGCGGCGCGTCCGAGATGCCCGCAAAGGAGGCGTGAACATGCGCAAGGGCGGTTGGTTCGTGGCAGGTACCCTTCTCGGACTTGCCGCGGGCGTCGTGTTGGGCATCCTTGTCGCTCCGGATAGCGGGGCGAGGACGCGCCGACGACTGGCGGCCGAGGCCCACCGGGCCGCCGAAGTTGCGCGCAACGTGGCGGACCGTGCCGAACGGGTCGCCGAGGGACTCGGGGGCAGGGTGGAGCATTACCTCGGCCGCGACGAAGAGGTCGCGTGGCGCAAGGTGAAGGAGATCCGCGACGGGGTTCAGCGCTATACGCGGGCTCAGGGTACTGGCTGAGCGTGTCAGACGTGCGTGAGAGACTCAGGCCCCGGAAGGGGGACTGAGGATGGCGCTCACGCTGGTGACCGGACGACCGAACGCGGGCAAGACGGGGCGCCTCCACGGATTCCTCGAGTCGGCGGCCGCGAACGGTGAAGCGGTGCTCGCGCTGCCGAGCATGCCGGACGCTCAGCGCGCCGCGGACGAGTTCGCCATCCGGGGAGTCGCAGGGGTGCGCACGTGCGTGCTCGACCGGTGGATAGCGGACCTGTGGGCTCTGTACGGAGACGGCACCCGGATCGTGACGCCCCCCGTGCGCGCGGTACTGGTTCGCGAGGCGTGCTCGCGCGAAAGGTTCCGCGCGCTCGCTTCGTCAGCGACGACGCCGGGCTTCGCGAACATGGTCGCGGAGATCGCTGAGCGCGTTCCGGACCCCGGACAGGCCCGTCCGCGAACCGCGGAGGAACACGAACTCGTCGCGGCGCTCTCCCGGTACGGTCGGCTGCTGCAGCGCGAAGGCCTTGTCGAGTCATCGCGCGTCGCGCTCTCCCTCGGCGAGGCTCCGCCGCCGGTCACGGGACCCATCGCGCTGAACCGGTTCACGGACCTCTCGCCGGCCCAGGAAACGTTCGTCATCGGACTCGCCTCGGTCGCCGATGTGATGGTCTCGTTGCCCTGGGAGGATGGTTTCGCGGCCACCGAAGCGCTCACGCCCCTGGTGCGCCGTTTCGCTTCGGCCGGAGCGCACGAGCACGTCCGCTCCGGCGAGCCCGGCGGAGAGCTTCAGCTTCTCGAGGGCGGACTGTTCCGTGCGGCGCGGTCGATAGAGCCGACCGGCGCGGTGGTGTTCGTGGAGGCTCCCAACGCCGATCTCGAATCCGCGCTGGCGGTCGACCTTGCCGCGCGCGCCATCGCCGAGGGCGTCCCGCCGGACCGGATCGCCATCGCGTTCAGGGACGCAGCGCCGCGAGTCCCGCTGGTTGCGGCCGCAGCGCGCCGGGCTGGGATCGCGCTCGACGCCGATGTCGCGCTGCCCCTGTCCGAGCTGCCAATGGGCAGGTCATTGCTCGCGCTGCTCGACAGCGTGACCGGGTCCGATGGGTCGCGCGAACGTCTAGCGGCCTATCTGCATTCGCCATACTCGGGATTCGCGCCGTCAGAGCTCGAACGGCCCGACGCCGGGTGGCGCCGCAGGCGCACGACGGGGGATCGTCTCCTGTCCGAGGCTGCGTCCGCCGGCGGGAGCCGGGCAATCGGCCTGGCCCGCGCGGCGTGCTCGGCGCGGCTCACTGCGCGAACTGTCAGAAAATGGCAGCGTCTCCTCGATGAGATGCTGGTGTCATCGTGGCGCGGCCATGAGGCAGCCTATGAGAGGTCGGATGCCGTGGTCCACCGGGAGGCCCTGCGCACCCTGTCGAGCCTCGCCGACGGTCTTGGCCGGGGAGTGCCGGCGGCAGAGGTCCGGACAGCGCTCGCGAGGACTCGGGTCACCCTCGGCGGCGGAGAGCGGCAGGGTGCGGTCGTTCTCACGGAGGCCCACCGCATACGCTCGAGACGGTTCGATGTGGTCATCCTGGGGGGGCTCGCGGGCGCGGAGTTCTCTCCCGAGGCGGCACGGTCGGCTCAGCGCGGACTGCTGGAGCGACTGGGCGTGTCCGGAGGCGCGGACGAGCGGGAAGCCGAGCGGTTGCTCTTCTATATCGTGGCGACGCGGCCTCGGAAACGACTCTACCTGCTCAGGCATGCGAGCGATCAGGCCGGCCAGCCGGTTGCGGCCTCGTCACTGTGGCACGACGCTCTGGACCTGTACCGCGGTGTGGGCGGTCCCGATGGTGAAGACCGGGTCACGGGAGCACCGGCGATCGTCGTGGATGCGTCGGCCGTCGCGCGCAGCGGAATCGCGTATACGCCGGGCGGTCGCGAGGCGCGTGCGGTTGAGCGCGGCACCGCCGGGTACCCGAGCCGCGGGGCGCTGTGTTCGCCTGCCGTGAAGCGAGCGCTCGCGGACCGGGAGGAGTTCGGGGTCGGGGAGCTTGAGGTCTACAGCTGCTGCCCGTACCGCTGGTTCTTCGAGCACGAACTGCGTCCCCGCGAGATCGAAGCGGCGTTCGAACCGCGGCACGCGGGGAGTCTCGCCCACGCGGCGCTCGCGAGGTTCTACGCCCGCTGGTCGCCGCAGGACGCTCCGCGGCGCGTGACCCCCGAGACTCTCGGCGAAGCCATCACCTGCGGGGAGGAGGCGGTCGATGAGGTACTGGCCGAGTGGCCCGCCGCGCTCGACCTCGCAGAGCGTCTCGCTACCGATCGCGTGCGGCGTTGGGTGATCGACACGATCCGCGACGACGCGCTCGTCATGCCCGGATATCTCCCGGTGGCCCACGAGTTCGCGTTCGGGCGGCGTGAGGGGCGGCCGTTCTGCTTCGGCGGTGTGTTCGTGCGCGGAAGGGTGGACCGGATCGACGCGCTCGGCGAGAGTCTCGTGGTGACCGACTACAAGTCGTCGGCGGACATCCACGGGCACCGCTCGTTCGCGACCAAGAAGACCATGCAGCTGCCGGTGTACCTGTCCGCGGTCGCGGCCCACCTCGGCGGGGACGGGCACGGGGCCGTGTTCCGCTCGCTTCGCGCGCGCACCGCGCGTGGCTTCTGGCGCGGTGATCGCGTGTCCTTTGAGAGTTGCGGGGTCGGGGTCGATGCGGTCGATGC
>DASSAH010000350.1:0-11106 GCA_035685585.1 Coriobacteriia bacterium | reverse complement strand
GATCGCCGACTTCGAGGTCACCGAGTCGATGCTCCGATATTTCATCAACAAGACGAGGGTCAAGCGTTTCCCTTGGCAGCCGCGCCCCAGGGTCGTGGTGTGCGTGCCGTCAGGCGTGACCGAGGTCGAGAAGCGCGCCGTGTTCGAGGCCACGATGCAGGCCGGCGCGCGACAGGCGTACCTCATCGAGGAGCCGATGGCTGCGGCCATCGGGGCGGGACTGCCCATCCAGGAGCCTACCGGCAACATGGTCGTCGACGTCGGCGGGGGCACCACGGAGGTCGCGGTGATCTCGCTCGGAGGAATCGTCGTGTCGCAGTCGATCCGCATCGCTGGCGACGAGTTCGACGAAGCGATCATCGCTCACGTGAAGCGTGTCTACAACGTGCTCATCGGAGAGCGGACCGCCGAGGAGATCAAGTTCGAGATCGGCAGCGCGTGGCCGCTGCTCGAAGAGGTCGACGTCGAAGTCCGCGGGCGCGATCTGCTCACCGGCCTGCCGCGGACGGTCTCGATGGAGTCTGAGGAGATCCGCGACGCGCTCGAGGAGCCGATTGCCGCGATAGTCTCCGCAGTGAAGGCGACCCTCGAGCAGACGCCCCCCGAGCTTGCCAGCGATCTGATGGAGTACGGTATCGTTCTGACGGGCGGCGGGGCTCTGCTGAAAGGTCTCGACGAGCGGCTCAAGCACGAGACGGGCATGCCGGTCCACGTGTCAAGCAACGCGCTCACCAACGTGGTGGACGGGTCGGCGATGGCGCTCGAGGAGATCGACGCCCTCAAGAAGGTCCTCACGGGCGCCAGGTAGGGGGCGCTGCTTCGCCATGCGAGTCTCGAGTCGCGATTCCAGAGGGAGCGACGGCCTGTTCTTGGCCGCGCTGGTGATCTGCAGCCTCTTGCTTCTGACCGCATACTACCGTGAGGGCGTCGACGGTCCGATTCGTGCTGTCCGGTCAGGAGTCCAGACTGTGCTCGCTCCCGTGGGCCAGGCCGGGTACGTCCTCACGAGTCCGATGCGCGGGGTCATCGCGTGGGCGCGCGATCTCGGCGTTTCGCGTGCCGACCTCGAGGCGCTGCGCCAGCAGAACGAGGAGATGCGCCGCCGTCTGGCGGGCCTCGAGGAAGCGCGACTCGAGAACGAGCGCCTGCGCGAGCTCGCCGGATTCGTTGCGGAGCGGGAGCTCGACGCCGTAGGCGCGGAGGTGATCGGTCGGCCCGCGTCGTTGTGGGAGGGTGTGATCACCATCGACCGCGGGACCGAGGAAGGGGTCAGCGTCGGCATGCCGGTGCTTGCGGCCGAGGGCCTGATCGGGCAGGTGGTCAGCGCTGGGCCCTACTCATCGAGTGTCCGCCTCATCACAGACAGACGGAGCGGTGTCGCCGCGCTGCTGCAGGCGACACGGGCGGAGGGCATCGTGCGGGGATCGCTCGAAGGCGACCTGTGGCTCGACTACGTCAGCAGGGAGACGACGGTCAGTCCGGGAGACGCGGTCGTGACCTCGGGGATGGGTGGCGTCTATCCGAGCGGATTGCTGATAGGCGAGGTCGCCGACGTCCAACTCGACAGCGCTGACCTGTTCCCTCGGATTCGGGTCCGGCCGAGCGCCCAGCTTGCGGGGCTCGAGGAGGTCGCCGTGCTGACCGGTGCGAGGACTGGGCTCGTGGACACGGGGGGTGCCGAATGAAGCGCATGATTCCCGCGCTGACGGTGTTCGTCGGGTTGGTGCTCCAGGTCGGCATAGTGCCTCATGTGGCTGTCGCTGGCATCCAGCCGAACATCCTGGTACTAGGAGCGGTGACCATCGGGATGGTCAAGGGGCCGCGCGCCGGGATGGTGTCGGGATTCGCCGCAGGGCTCCTGTCCGATCTGCTCGGGACCGGACCTGTCGGAGCCGCCGCACTGGTCTTCTGCGCGGCTGGCTTCCTAGCCGGCTCGATCAAGGAGAACACGTTCGCCGACGGATGGTCCGTGCCCCTGGTAGTCGCGTTCTTCACGACTCTCACCGCCGAGGCGGGGTACATGATCCTCCTCGCGATAGTGGGCGAAGGCGGTGTGACCTTTGGTGGAGTGTTCATGAAAGCCGCTTTGGCGTCGCTGTATACATGCGCTGTGGCAGTGATCGCGTATCCATTGGTGGCGCGGTTCTTGCGTTGGGAACGACCGATGACTACATTCCGCCGTCTCGCGTGAGCGCAGCTTTGTTGTGGGGCGCCGCGAAGGCTTCGCCGATCACGAGAGGTCCGCTGCGTGACGACGTTCCGTGAACAACTGAAGTCACGCTATGTCACGCTCGGCGTGCTGATTCTCGGCGTCCTGGCGGTGCTCTTCGTGCGCTCATGGAGTCTGCAGGTCCTCTCGGGAGATCGCTTCGCCGCTGCGGCGGAGGACAATCGGGTGCGCGAAGTGATCGTCGACGCGCCGAGGGGGCGCATCCTCGACCGGAACGGCGACCCTCTGGTCCAGAACCGCGCGTCGCTCGGAGTGACTGTCGCCGCCGCGGCACGTCACGACGAGGAGCTGTTGTACCGCCTGTCGGTCATTCTCGACGAGCCGTTCGACCAGGTGATGGAGCGGGCTGCCTCGACACGCGAGGCGCCGCTGGAGCCGCGCGTCGTCTCGGTTGACGTGCCGATCGACGTCGTGGCGCGACTCGCTGAGCGGGAGTCCGAGTTCCCTGGAGTCGAGGTGGCGGTGATTCCCGTGCGGGAGTATCCGCGGGGCATGCTCGCCGCGCACGTCCTGGGCTATACCGGCGAGATATCCGAGCGTGCCCTCGAGTCCCCGGGGATGGAGGCCTACTCCCTCGGCGACATCGTCGGGAAGGCGGGCGCCGAGTATCAGTTCGAGGCGGTTCTGCAGGGAGAGAAGGGGCATCAGCGCCTCGAAGTGGATGCGATGGGTGCGCCACGCAGGGTGTTGGATGAAGCCGAGCCGGTCGAGGGGTCGGACGTCGTACTGACCATCGACACGAGGGTGCAGGAGGTGGCGGAGGAGGCGCTTCGTCGAGCGTTCGCCGATGCGCGCGAAGACGACTTCCCCGACGCGACCGCCGGAGCTGCTGTGGCCCTGGACGTCCGCACGGGCGAAGTGCTCGCGATGGCGAATCTGCCGACGTTCGACCCTGGTCAGTTCGTCGGTGGCATCAGCCCCGAGGCATGGGCAGCGCTCAACAGCGAGGAGAGCGACTATCCGCTCGTGAATCGGACGATCAACGCACTCTATCCGCCGGCATCTACCTTCAAGGTGGTGACCGGCCTCGCGGGGATCGAGGCGGGAATCACGTCGGAGCGCCACACGTACCGGTGTGCGGGTCGCTGGACCGGCATGGGCGAGCAGTGGGCAAAGTACTGCTGGTTCAGGGGCGGTCATGGCGCGACCGGGTTCTCCGAGGGCATCGCGCGGAGCTGCAACGTGGTGTTCTATGAGATCGGCTACGAGTTCCACCGGCGCGGCCGCGAGGAGCTGCAGTCGTACGCGCGTCGTCTCGGGTTGGGATCGAAGACCGGCATCGACCTGTCCGGGGAAGTCGACGGACGAGTGCCTGACGCTGCCTGGAAGGAAGCGTTCAACATCGACTACCCCGAATACCAGGCCTGGTTGCCCGGGGACACCGTCAACGTCGCGATCGGTCAAGGTGACGTGCTCGTGACGCCGCTGCAGTTGTCCCAGGTCTACGCAGCGATCGCGACCGGCGGGAGGGTCATGCGGCCTCACATCTTGCGGGAGGTTCGGAACTCGCGCGGCGAAACGCTGCGGACCGCCGAGCCCACGGTCGCGTTCGACGCCGAGCTGGACCGAAGCGCCAGAGACGACATGCACGAGGCGCTGCAGGAGGTCGTCGAATATGGGAGCGGGGCGAGCGCGTTCCGCGGGTTCCCTGCGGCTGTGGCTGGCAAGACCGGTACGGCGCAGATGGCAGGGAGGGACGAACTTGCCTGGTTCGCGGGATACGCCCCCGCAGACGACCCGCGGTATGTCGTTGTGGTCGCTGTCGAGCAGGGAGGGTTCGGTGGCGCGATCGCCGCGCCGGCGGCACGCCAGATCTTCGCCGCTTTGCTCGACCTCCCCGTCGATCATGTCGACGCGGCGGATGTCTCGAGGTGAGTGGGCGTGTCTGAGAGAACGCTTGCCGTTCGCAGGTGGCTGAACCTGCCGCTCGTGTTGTGCGCGACGCTGCTCTTGGCGTACGGGAGCGTGGTCGTCAACTCGGCCGTCTCCGGATTCGGCGCGGGAGATGCGATGTTCGAGCGCCATCTCGTGGGGATGATGCTCGGTCTCCTCCCCCTCGCGGCACTCTGGGCGTTCGACTACCGCCGCCTGTCGCGTTGGCTCGGCCCGCTGGTCGCATTCAACGCGTTCCTCATCGTGAGTCCGCTCATTCCGGGTCTAGGTGCGACCGCGAGGGGTGCGACCGCGTGGCTCGAGATCGGCGGCGTGCGCCTGTTCCAGCCGTCGGAGCCGGCGAAGATCATCACGATCGTGATCATGGCGATCGTCATCTCGCGGTACGGCGGTGTCATCGAGCGTCCTCGTGACGTGATGAGAGTGCTAGCGTACCTGGCGCTGCCCTTTGGCCTGATTCTCCTTCAGCCCGACCTCGGCACCGGCCTCGTGCTCATCTTCATCACCATGGGCATGCTGCTCGTCGGGGGGTTGAAGCCGCGCTACTTCCTGGTCCTCGGGCTCGTGGGCGCCATCGCGCTGGGGGCGGTCCTCAGCACCGGTCTGCTCGCCGAGTATCAGGAGAACCGCTTGCTCGTGTTCGTCCAGCCGGACCGGGATCCGCACGGCGCCGGATACAACCTGCAGCAGTCGAAGATAGCCATCGGTTCGGGAGGTCTTTCGGGCGCAGGTCTTGGACAGGGCACGCAGTCGAACCTGGACTTCCTGCCCGAGCGGCACACCGATTTCGTCTTCGCGGTGCTCGGGGAGGAACTCGGTTTTCTCGGGGCGGTCATGCTCCTTGGGCTCTACCTTGCGCTGCTCATGACCGCTCTTGAGATCGCGACGTCGGCCCGAGACTTCATGGGCTCTCTGATCGCCGTCGGGCTCATCAGCATGTGGACGTTCCAGATACTTCAGAACGTCGGGATGACCATGGGCCTCATGCCCATCACCGGCATCCCTCTGCCGTTCATGAGCTACGGTTCGTCGTTCATGATCGCCAACCTGGCGGGAATAGGTATGCTTCTGTCCGTATGGGCGCGGCGCGCCGCCGTCTGAGCAGAAAGTCTGAGGAGGGATTCGTGGCCGTTCCCATTGACATCGCTGACCTGCTCCGTACCACGAAGCGCATCCGTGCCGAGCGCGAGAAGCCGCTGCACGTGATGATGGCGCTCGACCCGAACGCTACTGACGAGCTTATCGACGCGCTCGCGCACCAGAGCGTGCCCAACACGCCCGACGCCATCGTTCAGACCGAGGTGGTGGAGCAGGGTGTCTCAATCGCGCTCGCGGATAGTGTCGACGCGCTGATAGCGGTGACAGGTCCCGACAGCGCATCGCTGTCGAACGTCTTGAAACAGGCGCGTGGGCGGGCCATTCCCGCTCTGGCGCTCGGCATAGGTGATGACCCCGCCACTCTGGCGCTCGCGACAGGTCACGCTTTCGCCGACTGCAGGGTTGCGCCCGATCCGGACGCGGCGCTCGCCGAGGCGGCGCGCTGGCTGGTCGAGCGGGTCCCGGGCAAGCGGCTCGCGCTCGCTCACAACTTCGACTTCGCTCGCAGGGCGGTCGCCGAAGAGGCTGTCCGCGCCACAGCGGTCCAGAACGGGTTGATTGGAGCGGCCGTCATCATCCCCGGCGCCGACATGCCGCTTATCACAGTGAATCAGGGCAAGATGCTGCTGCAGATCGCGGCGGCGTACGGTCAACCGCTCGGGGTGGAGCGGGTCAAGGAGCTCTCCGTGGTGGTGGGCGGAGGGTTCGCGCTGCGTGCCGCCGCGCGACAGATTGCTGGAGCGGTCCCGGGCCTCGGCTGGGCGGTCAAGGGTGCGGTCGGGTACGGAGGCACGGTCGCGATGGGCAAGGCCGCGATCGCCCACTTCGAGCAGGGGGCGAGTCTTGCCCAGGTCGCTCACCAGCTGGCGGGGATCACAGATGCTGCGGTTCAGCGGATTCGGGAGAGCAGATGCGCGCGTGCGTCGGCGAGCGGCCGGCTCGCGGACGCGAGCGAGGCCGCCGAGACTGATGACCGTAGTGCTCACTGATCTCTGGCCGCGCGTCGAACCGTTGCTGTCGAGGGTTGAGCGTCCCTCACGGTACATCGACAGCGAGTGGGGGGCGAGGACGCCGGAACTCGGCGAGCACCGTACCGTGCTCATCTACCCTGACGCCTACGAGATAGGCCAGTCGAACCAGGGGCTGGCCATCTTGTACGGGCTCTTGAACGACGCTCCGGGCCACGCGGCTGAGCGCGCGTATGTCCCCTGGATCGACATGGCGCGTGAGATGCGTGCCGCTGGCGTCCCGCTCTTCTCGCTCGAGACCTGCGCGCCGGTGCGCGAGTTCGACCTGGTCGGCATCACGCTGCCGTATGAGCTCACGTACACGAACATCCTTGAAGCGCTCGACCTCGCCGGCATGCCGCTTCATGCGGCAGAGCGTGGCGAGGCGGACCCGCTTGTGATCGGAGGCGGGCCATGCGCGTACAACCCCGAACCGCTGGCCACGTTCTTCGACGCCATTCTCATCGGCGAGGGAGAGGAGGCCATCCTTGAGATCGCCCGCGCACATCGCGACGCCCGCCGCGCTGGTCGTACGCGCGCGGAGATACTTGAGGAGCTGACGCGGATCGACGGTGTCTACGTGCCGCGGCTCTATCGCGATGACGAGGCTGTCGGCCTGGCGCCGCAGTCCGGCGCGCCGCGGGTTGTGGTCAAACGAGTCCCGCCGGCGCTCGCCGAGCACCCCTCGCCGAGCTGTCCGGTCGTACCGTTCATGGACGTGGTTCACGACCGCCTCGCGATCGAAGTGCTGCGCGGCTGCACCCGGGGGTGCCGCTTCTGCCAGGCGGGAAGCGTGTACCGCCCCGTGCGCGAGCGCCGGGCCGACGACATCGTGCGCGACGTCATCGACGGCTTGGCGTGCACGGGCTATGAGGAGGTGTCGCTCACGTCACTGTCCACCGCTGACCATACGGAGCTTGAGGAGGTCCTGCGCCGGCTGACCTCTCGTCTTGAGGGCACGGGAGTGAACATCTCGCTGCCGAGCCTGCGTGTGGAGTCGTTCACGCTTCCACTTGCGCGTCTTGCCGCGGCGGGGCGCGCCTCGGGTCTCACGTTCGCCCCGGAGGCCGGTACGCAACGCTTGCGCGACGTGATCAACAAGAACGTGACCGAAGACGGACTCCTTGAGACGGTGAGACGCGCGTTCGGCGCCGGCTGGCGGCGGGTGAAGCTCTACTTCATGATCGGCCTTCCCACGGAGACGGACGCTGACGTCGCGGCTATCGGTGCCCTTGTCGCCAAGGTGCGAGAGACAGCGAAGGACGCGACGGGAGCCTCTGAACGTGGCTCCGTCAGGGTGGGTGTCTCGGTTTCGACGTTCGTCCCGAAGGCACACACCCCGTTCCAGTGGTGCGGCCAGCTCTCTCTGGAAGAGACGGTCCGCCGGCAGGGCATCCTTCGTGACGCGATGCCCAGGAAGGGGATCGATCTGTCGTGGCACGATGCCCGGGTGTCGTTCGTCGAGGGGGTGATGGCCCGAGGGGGGCGCGAGGTCTCGGCGGCCATAGAACACGCCTGGCGGTCGGGGAGTGTGTTCGACGCGTGGACGGAGCGGTTCGACCTCAACGCGTGGCGGGACGCGTTTGCCGCGGCCTCGGTGGACGCCGAAGCGATCGCCACGAGGACCTTTCGGCTTGACGAGACGCTCCCGTGGTCCCACATCTCCTGTGGGGTCTCGGAGGAGTCGCTCCGAAGAGAGCGGGAGAAGTCGCTTCGCGCCGCGACCACCTCGGACTGCAGGGATGCCGGGTGCACGGGGTGTGGGGTGTGCGGGACCTTCGGGCTTGAGCATCCGCGCGAGTGGAGCAACCGTGCCGGCGGGTGAGTACCGCGTGCGGTTCCGGTACGCGAAATCGGGGCGGGCGCGCTTTCTGTCGCATCTCGAAGTGATGCGGGCTCTGGAGCGTTCGGCGCGAAGGGCCCGGTTGCCGTATGCTGTGACGCGAGGGTTCAATCCGCGCATGAAGGCGTCGTTCGGTCCGGCGTTACCGGTCGGGACAGCGGGCACGCGGGAGTACTTCGACGTATGGCTGACAGAACCGCTTCCCGCCGAGGTCGCCAGAGCGCGGATGGCGGCGTACGTGCCAGTCGGCCTGTGCGTCTCCGGGGCCCGGTATGTCGCCGAGCGGGAGCCATCGCTCAGCGCGGCGGCGGCGATCGCTCGCTACGAGCTTGAGATCGGAGGGGAGGGCCTGACCGCGGATCTGATCAGGACGGCGCTCGAGACCGTGATCGCTGGTGGGCGCCTCGAACTGGAGCGAAAAGGCAAGACCAAGGTTTTCGATCTCGCGCGCAGTCTTCCGGAGAAGCCTCGTGTGGGATCCGCCGGACCGCCGTTCACTGTCCAGGTCGCCACTCGACTGGGCGCGGAAGGCTCACTGCGGCCGGAATCGCTCCTGACCGAGGCACTCTCGCGCATCCCTGGTGGAGGCGTCGTGCAGTCGGTGACCCGCACGGACATCTTCATGGAGGACGGAGGTGTCCTGCTGCGTCCCCTGTGACGGGAGACAGTAGTGGCGGAAGCAGTGCGTGAGATGCTCGTCTCGCATGACGCGAGTGAGACCAGGGTCGCGCTCCTCGAGGACGGGGACCTCGTCGAGCTCTACGTGGAGCGACCCAAACGCTCGGTGGTCGGAAACATCTACCTCGGCAGGGTCAAAGATGTCCTTCCGGGCATGCAGGCGGCGTTCGTCGATATCGGCCTGGACAAGAACGCGTTCCTCTACGTGGATGACGCGCGCGCCGCGAGGCCGTCTCACCCTGGCCAGAGGCGCGATATCGGCTCACTCGTGACCCCTGGCGACCAGGTGCTCGTCCAGGTTTCGAAGGACCCGATGGGAACGAAGGGCGCTCGCGTCACGACCGACATCACCTTGCCCGGGCGGTTCGTGGTGCTGACGCCGTTCTCGGACGCGGTGGGCGCGTCACGCAAGCTCGACCCCGAGGACCGGGAGCGTTTGCAGGCGATAGTGGAGTCGAACATCCCCGAGGGGACCGGCGCCATCGTGCGAACGGTCGCGCGCGAGGCCTCGAACGGAGAGATACTCTCGGACCTCAAGTTCCTCTCGCGACTGTGGAGACGGGTCAGCCATCATGCCGCGGAGGCGCTCGCGCCCGAGGTCGTCTACACGGAGATGGATCTCGCGCTTCGCCTTGTCCGCGACGTGTTCTCGGAGGATCACCGGCGGCTCGTGACGGACGACGCGTCGATGCATGCGAAGATCGTGTCGTTCTTGAAGAAGACGTCACCGCAGCTCGTGAGACGGGTGTCGCTCCACCGGGGTGGCGCGCCCTCGCTGTTCTCGTCGTACGGACTGATGCCGGTCATCGATTCGGCGACACGGCGTGTCGTAGAGCTGCCGTCCGGCGCGTACATCGCGATAGACCGCACCGAGGCGTTGACGGTGATCGACGTCAACAGCGGCCGGTACGTCGGGCGCAAGAACCTCGAAGACACGGTCGTCCGGATCAACCTCGAGGCGGCCGATGAGGTCGCGCGGCAGGTACGTTTGCGTGACATCGGCGGAATCATCATCGTCGACTTCATCGACATGGAAGAGGCGTCCAGCAGGTCGAGGGTCATGGAGCGCTTCATAGCGGCTGTCGGCAGGGACCGGACCAAGACACGGGTGCATGAGATGTCCCGGCTCGGCCTGGTGGAGATGACGCGGAAGAACGTCACCGACGGCCTGTCCGGCGTGATGACGGAGACGTGTCCGAGGTGTGAGGGTGAAGGGCGCGTCGTGTCAGCGACCACGCGGCGCATCGACGTGGAACGTCGGCTGAGGGAGGTCTTGCTGGCGTCGAGCGCGTCGGCGCTGCTTGTTGCGGTCCACCCGGAGACCTACGAGCTGTTGACGGCCCCGGGCACGCACATCCTCGGGTCGGTGAGGGCCGAGACGCGAAAGCAGCTCGAGATCGTCGCCGAACCCACCTGCGAGCCGTTCGAGGTACGCGTGCTCATAGAGGGCCGCCGAGGCGTGTTCGAGCGGGCCTTCGGTGGCCTGCGGCGTCGTTGACGCGACATAGGGGCTCTGCTAGCATGGCCCCTTGCGCATGAAGGCGAGTGAGAGGTCATACCATGTACGCCGTGGTTTCCACAGGTGGCAAACAACTGAAGGTCGAGAAGGGCGCTGAGGCCGTGGTCGAGCGTCTGAGCGCGGACGTCGGCGCGGTGGTCAGTCTCGACGTGCTGCTTGTGGCCGATGGCGAGCGGGTCATGGTTCATCCCGACGAAGTCGCCGCAGCGAGCGTGACCGCGGAGGTAGTCGAGCACTTCAGGGGGAGCAAAGCCGTCGTCTTCAAGTTCAAGAAGCGCAAGGGCTACAAGCGCCTGAAGGGGCACCGTCAAGAACAGACGCGCCTGCGGATCACCGACATAACCCTGAGCGGCGGGGGGCGCGAGACGGCTGTGGCCGAGCGACCCCGGAAGACGGTCGTCGCCGACGCGGACGAGACAGCGTGTGCGCCGGAGGTCGAAGCGGCGCCAACTCATCAGGAGGCCGTGGAGGAGCGTTGCGCGGCAGTCAAGGGTACCGGGGAGCCGTGCGCGAACAAGGCCAAGCCGGGCTCTGAGTACTGTGGTGTCCACGCGAAGAAGCACGGGCAGTAGGTGCGGTAGGTTCCCGCCGCGGGCGCCGCGGCGGAGCGTGAAGGCAGGTAGGTTGAGATGGCTCACAAGAAAGGTCTCGGGTCGACCAAGAACGGCCGGGATTCGAAGGCGAAGCGGTTGGGCGTGAAGCGCTTCGGCGGCCAGGCGGTCACATCCGGCTCCATCCTCGTACGGCAGCGCGGGACGCGGATCCATCCTGGCGAGAACGTGGGACGGGGCGGTGACGACACGCTGTTCGCGAAGATCGACGGCGTCGTCGAGTTCAC
>DASSAH010000349.1:0-3444 GCA_035685585.1 Coriobacteriia bacterium | reverse complement strand
ACCTTGCCGACAAGCCTGTCACGGACCAGCGCGTCTTCCTGGCGCGCTCGGACACCGCGATGAACTACGGCGCCGTGTCGGCGGCGCTCTCCAACAAGATCGCGCTCGCGCGCTTCGACCGGCTCTCGGAATCGATCGGGGTCCGCCTCCACCCGATCATCGGGATGGGCTCAGCGCCGTTTCGCGGCGGCCTCTCCCCGCGTACCGCCGAGCA
Source organism: Coriobacteriia bacterium (assembly GCA_035685585.1). Classification (GTDB taxonomy): domain Bacteria; phylum Actinomycetota; class Coriobacteriia; order Anaerosomatales; family SLCP01; genus DASSAH01. The sequence goes on along the minus strand of DASSAH010000349.1, from coordinate 3,230 downwards.
GATCGGCGCGGAGTACCCGAGCGTGGTGACGTTCACCGTCCAGTCGGCGTTCAAGTTCGACCACCCGCCCGACCAGGTGAGAGCGGCCTGTACGCACCTGCGCGAGCGCAGGGTCGGCGCGGCCCGCCCGATCGACGAGGAGCGCGCCCTCGCCATCATCGACCGCTACAGCGCGGCGTACCGTGCGCGCGTGGTCGAGCTCGCCCCGCAGATCAACCAGATGGCGAAGCACGTGCCCGCACGCAGGGCGCGCAAGCTCCACATCGGGCTCTTTGGCTACGCGCGCGAGCTCGGCGGCGTCACGCTGCCGCGCGCCATCTCCTTCACCTGCTCGCTCTACTCGCTCGGCTTGCCGCCAGAACTCATCGCGTTCGACGTGCTGACCGCCGACGACCTTGCGTTCATCCGCGACGTCTACCCGTCGTTCGAGGAGCGGCTGGCCGAGGCGTTGCGCTACGCGGATCCGGAGGGGCCGCTCATGACCGCGCGGTTGCGCGAGGCGTTCGAGCGCGCGGGAGTCGGGGCGGAACCGCACGCCGAGCACCTCGAGCTCGTCGGCCGGATGCGCGACGCGTCAGAGCGCGGAGACACCGCCAACATGGGCGACCTCCTGCTTCGCGCGGCCATCATCCGCCGGTTCCTGGGGTAGCGTCCGATGTCCGCGACGATCTTCATCGACGCTGACGCGTGTCCCGTGACTCGCGAGGCGCTCGACATCGCGCGCCGGCGCAGGACGCCCGTCGTCCTGGTCGCGAACTCGACCCAGAACCTGTCGCGCTACACGAGCCGTCAGGGCGTGGAAGCGGTGCAGGTCAGCGGAGGGCGTGACGCCGCGGACTTCGCCATCATCGAGCGGCTCGGACCCGACGACGTCGTCGTGACCGGCGACATCGGGCTTGCCGCAATGGCGCTCGGCCGTGGCGCGCGCGCCATCAGCCCTCGCGGACGCGTCTTCTTGCCTGCGACGATCGACACCGAGCTCGCCGTCCGTCACGCCGAGCAGCGTCACCGCCGGGCGGGCGGGCGCACCAAAGGACCGAGCGCGCTCGAGGACGAGGACCGGGAACGCTTCGCCGTCGCCCTCGCACGGATGCTCTCGGAAGGCGGCTGACGGACGAGCGCGGGTGCTCCGGAAGACGCGGTGCGCGGCGACCTCACTCCGAGGGCGCCCTGCCCACCCAGATCGTCACGCTGGAACCACGCCGCACCTGCTGACCCGGAAGCGGGTCTTGGGTGAGCACGACGTCGTCGTCCGGGCTCACCTGATAGCTCACATCGGCCTCGAGGCCTGCGGCGCTCAGGTCGGCTTTCGCCTGGGCTTCGCTCAGCTCGATCACGTCGGGAACGGTCACCATGTCGGGGCCTTTCGACACGCGTATCGTCACCGCCGCGCCGGCGTCGAACGAAACCCCCGCATCGGGACTCTGGTTGATGACCTCGCCCCTGGCGACCGTGTCGCTGAACTCTTCGACCGCTTTCACCGCGAAGCCGGCCCCTTCCAGCTCGCTCGTCGCCGCCGCCCGCGTCATCCCGGCCACGTCGGGAACACGTACGAGCCGTTTGCCCTGGCTGACGACCAGCGTGATCACCGTGTCCGGCGGCATCAGCTCGCCGGGGTCAGGCGACTGGCCGAAGACCTGACCCTCGGGGATGTCGCTGTTGTACTCGCGCTGGATCCGGAAGTCGAACTCCGAGTCACCCACGACGCGCTGCGCCTCGGACTCGGTCATCCCGATGAGTTCGGGGATGGGCGAGACATCGGGGCCGAGACTCAGCACGAGGGAGACCTCGGTGCCCGCCTCGACCTCGGTGTCCGGACCCGGATCCTGTTCGACCACACGACCCGCCTCGACCGTCTCATCGGTCCGCTCCGTGACCGGGCCGACGGTGAGTTCGAGAGCCGCGAGTTCATCGGATGCCTCTTCGAGTGTCATCCCCGAGACGTCAGGGACCACGATCGGCGGGGTCGACTCGAAGACGCCGGCCGCCCACGCGACGCCGACACCCGCGACGGCCAGGACAGCCAGCGCCACGACCCACGGCCACGTCCTGCGTCGCACCGGCACCGGGCGCACACGCGGGCCACCATCTGCGGCGCGCGGGACCGCCGGCAGGACGGAGGTCTCGTCGACCCTGCCAGGCGCCGCGGTCGCCGCCTCGACCGGCGCGCCGCTCAGCACGCGCTTCAGGTCGGCTCGCATCTCCTGCGCCGACGCGTATCGCGCCGCAGGGTCTTTCCGCATCGCCCGCAGGATGACCGCCTCGAGCGCCTCCGGGACGTCGGGGTTGACGCGGCGCGGCGGAACCGGCTCCTCGTTGACCTGCTTCAGCGCGACGGCGACCGGCGTGTCCGCGCTGAACGGCGGACGGCCGGTGACGAGTTCGTAGAGCACGACGCCGAGCGAGTACAGGTCGCTCGCTGGGCCGAGCGCACGCCCCTGCGCCTGCTCGGGGCTCACGTACTGCGCGGTGCCGAGCACCGAGCCGGTCTGGGTCATCGTGGTGTTGCCGGCTCGCGCGATGCCGAAGTCCATGACCTTCACGCCGCCGTCCGGCATGAGTACGATGTTGTGCGGCTTGATGTCGCGATGGATGATGTCGTACCCGTGCGCGACCGCGAGCGCCGCGCACACCTGGGCGGCGTACTCGGCGGCCTTGAGCGGGTCGACCGCACCGCGCTCGTCGACGACTCTCTTGAGGTCGGTACCCCGCACGTACTCCATGACGATGTAGTAGGTCTCGTTGTCACCGCCCCAGTCGTAGATGTTCACGATGGCTGGATGCGAGAGGTTCCCTGCCGCTTGCGCCTCCTGACGGAAGCGCGCGACGAAGCCGGGGTCGGAGGCGTACCGCGGATGGAGGACTTTCACCGCGACCGTCCGGCCGAGCACCTCGTCGACCGCCTTGTAGACCTCGGCCATCCCGCCGGAGCCGATCTTCTCGGTCACCCGGTATCTGCGTCCGAACACCAGCTCTTCCACGTGCTCTCCCGCGCTCTCTGATTCCCGGATCACCCGGGTCTCATCCGGCCTATCTTACACCGTATCAGCGGCCCAGAGCCGCCTCGATGACCGCTCGCGCGGCGGGCGCGGCGACCGCCCCGCCGCCGCCGGCGTTCTCCAGCACGACAGCCACCGCGACCTGCGGGTTGTCGGCGGGCGCGAACGCGACGAACCATGCGTGGGTCTCGGCGTCTTTGCCGACCTCGGCTGTGCCCGTCTTGCCGGCGA
>DASSAH010000348.1:0-1618 GCA_035685585.1 Coriobacteriia bacterium | reverse complement strand
CGCTCGCCGTCGCGAAGGACCATCTCGCGCATCGACTTCTTCTCCAGCTCTTTGAGCAGCGCCTTGATGTCTTTCGCGTGGAGGGTCACTTCCTCCTCGGTGAACGTCGCGAGCACCTGCTCCCGGGCGGTCGCGACCCGGGCGATGCGGGAGTGCTTGTCGGCGTCGCGCAGCGCGGCCCGCATCACGTCGGCGCCGGCGGAGAAGACACGTTCGCGAAGGGTGTCGTCGATCGAGTACAAGGTGACGGCCATCGGTGTGACGTCCACTTGCGCCACGAACGCCTCCTGCACGCGGCAGAACTCGGCGATGGCCTCCTGGGCGAACACGAGGGCGTCGAGCATGTCGTCGTCGGAGACCTCGTATGCACCGGCCTCGATCATGTAGACGGCATCGCGCGACCCCGCGACGACGAGGTCCAGGTCAGAGGACTCGAGTTCGTCGAAGGTCGGATTGACGATGTATGCCCCGTCGACTCGGCCGATACGCACGCCGGCGAGTGGGCCGTCGAACGGAATCCCCGCCACCATGAGTGCCGCCGAGGCGCCCATGATGCCGATGACGTCGGGCGGGTTGACCTGGTCGGCCGAGAGCACTGTCGCGATGATCTGGACCTCGTTCCTGAAGCCCTCGGCGAAGGCAGAGCGCAGAGGTCTGTCGATCATGCGGGCGGTGAGTATCGCCTTCTCGCTCGGACGCGCCTCGCGCTTGATGAAGCCACCGGGCAGCTTTCCGGCGGCATACATGCGCTCCTCGAAATCGACTGTGAGAGGGAAGAAGTCAAGATCCTTGGGCTGCGGGGACGCGGTGGCTGTTGCGAGCACCATCGTGTCGCCCTGGCGGACCACAACGGCTCCGCCCGCCTGCTTCGCGAGTTCGCCGGTCTCCAGGACGTACTCCTTGCCGTAGGCCTCGAACCGTTCGACGATCTTGTGCATGTGATTCCTGCTTCCTCGCTCCTTCGCTCTCCGCACCCCATGTGCGAAGACCCCGGCCTGTCGGCCCTATCGTGACCGGCAGTAGTAGGAAGGCGGGAGCGCGCCCCCGCCTTCCGAGCATACGCGGTTGTCGCTAGCCGCGTATGCCGAGTTCAGAGATTATCGACCGGTACCGCTCTATGTCCGTCTTCTTCAGATACCCGAGCAGACGCCGGCGCTGACCGACGAGCTTGAGCAGCCCGCGTCTGGTGTGGTGGTCTTTCGAATGAGTCTTGAGGTGTTCGGTGAGGTCGCGGATGCGCTGGGTCAGGAGCGCGATCTGCACCTCGGTCGAACCAGTGTCGTGCTCGCCGCGAGCATGCTGGGCGATGATCTCGGTCTTGGTGTCTTTGTGCAGCGGCATGATTGTCACCTTTCGTCCGTGTCCGCCCCCGTCCGAGAGTCGCGGCGGTGACTCGCGTGTCTCAGGCGAGGGTACGAGATACAACCGACAAACAATACCACAGCGGCACCACCGGTGTCATGGCGTCCGGGAGGCCGGACGTGTAAAGTTCCCGGGGGTTAGGGACTCCAAGTAGATGGAGACCTCTTTCGTATCACCTGCAAGTGAGCGAAGGAGGTCTCCATGCAAGAACTTACCGCATCCGTCGAGTCGGCAGTCGCATCAGCGGCCAGTTTCG
>DASSAH010000347.1:0-2511 GCA_035685585.1 Coriobacteriia bacterium | reverse complement strand
GTCGCAGGCTTTTGGAGGTGACACTGATTCGATATGCGCGCTGGTGCAGCGCGAACTTGCCTTCGGCGTAGTGGAATACTTTGCCCACGCCGACGCCATCGCCAGCCGTGATGATCGCCGTTTCGTCGAACTCATACTCGTCAATCGCCAACGGCTCCTGTGAGCGGACGAAGAACGGATAGACCCCACAGTCCACTGCTTCGTTAGTGTTTCGACTGCCTGTTCCCACCGCGGCAAGTTCACCCAACGTCGCCCACCGGACCCCCCCCTCGGGGAAGGTCAAGAGCGAGTCTCGATAGTGGGCATACTGACGCCGCCGGGCTTCCAGCTCCGCTTCCAGCTCCGCTTCCAGCTCCGCTTCCAGCGTCGTGAACAAGTCTAGTACACGCACGATCTCCCGCTGCACTTCGAGGGGCGGGACGGGAATTCGGAGTTTGTCGGTATCTCCGACCCCGAGCTGTGGCAACTTGACCGAAGTCGCCCGGGCAATCTCCTGAAGCCGAGCAACTTGGGTCAGGAGATGGTAGTAGACGAACTTCTGGTCAACGTCATCACGCGCGATCGAGTAAGACCAGAGTTCCGACTTGTGGGTGAAGGGCTGATCGTAATAGGTGAACCCGATGTGCCCACGGGATCTGACGATGATGCTCGGAATGCGCACGACATCATTGGCAGGAACTGAATCCTCTCCGACATCCGCGATTGTCTGCCCCCCAGCGAACACCCGAATTGGCCCGCGGTCCTGCGCTATCCGCTTCATCTGAGCGGCCGTAATCAACGTGCCCTTGTTGCGCCGGCCGAGCGTCCCTAAAGGCCTGAACTCCACCCCCTCCGGGCACAACTCAGCGATCAGCTCGTCAATCCGGCTCACGCTCCCCCCTCCAGATCCGCGACGATCGCATCGATCTGCGTCCGCAGCTCAGCCTGCCGCGCGACGATCTGCGCGATCTCGGCGTTGAGCGCCGTGATATCGACCACCTCGCGCGTGTCCTCCTGCTCCACGTACGAGCTGACCGCGATGTTGTACTCGTTCTCGGCGATCTCGGAGTTGGGCACCAGGCGCGCGAAGTGTTCAACGTCCTCGCGCGCGCTGAAGACGTCGAGGATGCGCTGCCGGTTCTCCTCGGTAAGCTTGTTCTTGTTGCCGCCGCGGGCGAACTCGGCAGACGCATCGATGAAGAGCGTCGCGTTGTCGGTCTTGGACTTCCTGAGCACGATGATGCACGTGGCGATAGTGGTGCCGAAGAAGAGGTCCGGCGGCAGCTGGATGACCGTGTCGACGTAGTTGTTGTCGATGAGGTACTTGCGGATCTTGCGCTCCGCGCCACCGCGATAGAGCACGCCGGGGAACTCGACGATCGCCGCGGTGCCGTCGACCGCGAGCCAGCTGAGGATGTGCATCGTGAACGCGAGGTCGGCCTTTGACTTGGGCGCGAGCACGCCGGCGGGAGCGAAGCGCAGGTCGTTGATGAGCAGCGGGTTGGCGTCGCCGTCCCACTTGATGGAGTACGGCGGATTGGAGACGATCGCCTCGAACGGCTCGTCGTCCCAGTGCGCGGGGTCGAGCAGCGTGTCGCCATGCGCGAGGTCGAACTGCTCGTAGTTCACGTCGTGCAGGAACATGTTGATCCGCGCGAGATTGTAGGTGGTGAGGTTGATCTCCTGGCCGAAGAACCCCTGGCGCACGTTCTGCTTGCCCAGCACCTTTGCGAACTTGAGCAACAGTGAGCCGGAGCCGCACGCGGGGTCGTAGACCTTGTTAACCTCGGTCTTGCCCACCACGGTGATGCGCGCGAGGAGCTCGCTCACTTCCTGCGGCGTGTAGTACTCGCCACCCGACTTACCCGCGCTCGACGCGTACATCTGCATGAGGTACTCGTAGGCGTCGCCAAACGCGTCGATGGTGTGGTCCTCGAAGTTGCCCAGGTTCAGATCGCCTATCGCGTCGAGCAGCTTCACGAGCTTCGCGTTGCGCTTGGCAACCGTCGGGCCCAGTTTGCCGCTGTTCACGTCGAGATCGTCGAAGAGGCCCTTCAGGTCGTCCTCGCTGTCGGCTCCTACCGCCGAGCCCTCGATGTTACGAAACACACGCTCGAGCGTCTCGTTGAGGTTCTCGTCACGCGCGGCACGCGAGCGGACGTTGGCGAACAGCTCGCTCGGCAGGATGTAGAAGCCCTTCTCGGCGACGGTCTCTGCGCGGCCGAACTCAGCGTCAGCGTCGGAGAGCGCCGCGTAGTCGAAGCCGGCGTGCCCCGCCTCGCGCTCCTGCGTGTTGAGGTAGGCGGTGAGGTTCTCGGAGATGTAGCGGTAGAAGAGGATGCCGAGCACGTAGCTCTTGAAGTCCCAACCATCCACGGAGCCGCGAAGGTCTGATGCTGCCCCGGTTTCGTGGACACTCTTCGTTAGGCCGCACTGGCCTCGGCTGATGTCAGTGTAGCGTGGATCTGCTCGAACACGAGCGGGCTCTTGTAACCGAGCGCGGAGTGCCGGCGTCGGCGGTTGTAGAAGCCC
>DASSAH010000346.1:0-46845 GCA_035685585.1 Coriobacteriia bacterium | reverse complement strand
CCCGGCCGGCTACACGGGACCGCTGACGCCGCAGGAGAAGCGGCGCCGCGGGCTCCGCGAGGCGTGCGCCGCGGCCGGTATGGCGGTGCGGGGGATAAACGCATGATCGGCCCGCTCGCTGACGAAATCGCGATCAGCGTGCGGCGCAGCGAGCGCACGGCCTGCGAGCAGCGCGCGGCATTCGACCCGGCGAGCCCGTGCGTCTACTGTCGCGGCGGAATGTGCACGTGCGGGCCTCGCCCGCTCTGCAAGCACGCGGTCGCCGGCGTGTGCGCCTGCGGCGGACTGGTTGGGAGAGAGGGCGTGCGGGAGTATCGCGGCGGGCCGCCGGAGCAGATGGCGGAGGAGTGTGACGCGTGAGCGCTAAGATGGACGGACGACCCGTGGACGTGAGCAGCCACAACGTTTTCTATCGCGGCTTCTTCCACGGCTTCGTGATTCACGATGGCCGGAATGGCGCGATGGTAGAGGGCGAAAGCGGTACGCTGTCTTTCGTAGACTTGAGCTACCACTCGCTCAAGTTCACCGACCGCGAGCAGGCGGCCCAACTGTGAACCCCTACACCCGAATAACAGACTTCCACGGCTCCCGCCGGCGGGGCGTCGGCGCGTCCGACATCCCGACGCTTGCCGGCCTGAACGTGCGCTACGGCGACACGCCGCTCTCGCTCTGGCGCGTGAAAACCGGGCGTGACGCGCCGTGGGCGGGCAACGACGCGACCTGGTGGGGGCACGTCCACGAGCAGGCGGTGCTCTATCGCTGGGTGCGGGACGCGCTGGGCGAGGAGGTGGCTGCGCGGTTCCGTGTCGAGCTGGCTACGGAAATCCGACCCGCATATGGCCTGCACGTGCTTACCGAGTGCTGGCACCCGCGCTACCCGTTCGCCCTCGCACACGCTGACCTTGTGCGCGACTGCGGCTACGAGGCTGGAACGCAACTCGTCGAGGCGAAATCCCACAGCCTGCACGCGTCGATGCGTGGCGATGATCCCGACTTCGGCTACAGCCCCGACGACCACAGCGCTAACGGACTGCCCGCCGCCGTGTTTCTGCAGGTCCAGTGGCAACTGCTCTGCTACGACGCGCCGAGCGTGGAGGTCGCGGCCCTCATAAACACGAACGATTACCGCGTCTATGGCCCCGTTACGCCCGACCGCAAGGTCCAGGAGTCGAGCCTCGCGCTCGCGGAGCGCTTCTGGTGGCACGTCGAGCACGACAAGCCGCCGCAGCCCGCGACGTGGGAGGATGTCTGCAGCCTGTTCCCGATCCCTCGCCAGACGACGGCGATGGTCGCTGGCGAGCAGGAGCAGGCGGCGCGCGAAATGCTCGAACGGCGGCGCAAACTGCGCGCCCGCGAGGCAGAGATCAAGGCCGAGCTCGACGACCTGAAAAACGCGCTTGGGCTGATGATCGGCGAAAACGCCGTGCTCGCGAACGCGGAGGGGGAACTGTTGGCCCGCTCTTACGGTAGGAGCCGCGAGACTGTGGACATCGCGGCGCTGCGGAAGTTGCCCGACTTGCACGAGGCGGTTGTGGGGGCCGGCCTCGTAAAGCGGGCGGAATGGAGGGAGTTGCGGTGACGATAGAAGAGGCGCAGGCCGACATCGCGTACCTGCTCGGCAGGGCCATGCAAGCCGGGTACTGCAATTTCGGCGACCGCGATCGCGAGGTTGGTATTTCGAGCAACGCTATCGTGAGGCTGGCTTATGGGGGCCGCGCTCCCGACAAGTCCGAGATGCCATCGGACGCGAGCGACCTGAGTGCCTGCGAGCGCGCCGTTGCCAAGCTCCCGCCGCATCGCCTGAGCGGTGATGTTCGCGAGGCGCTGGAAAATGGACGGCGAGCAGTTCTGGAGCGATACCCGTGAGCGCCCGCCGCTGGAAGCACGCCCGCTCCGATATGCGCCCCTACTTGCGCCAACTTGACCGCAAGCATCGCCGGGCCTACCGCCCGCCGTGGTGGGCGCGTGCCCTCGCGCGGCTCGGCTGGCAGGGACCGGCGCGCAAGCACCGCGAGCGATGGGAGGGCGGGCAGCAGGCATGGGTGCGGCACGCAACAAAAGCGGTCGCGCACGCGACCGTAACGAATAGACAGGAGGCCCCGCGTGGGTAAGGAAACACAGACCGCACAGAATCAGACCGGGCAGGAGCTTGCGCTGCAGTGGGGGCGCGGGCGCCAGGGCGTCGAGAAGATGCTCACGGCGATGGCCGACGAGCTGCGCACTATCGCTGCTCCGAACGTCGCGGGCGACTTCGACGTGTGGAAGATGCGCGCTTTTGTCGAGATCACGACGAGCGACGCGCTCAAGCCGATCATCGCCGAGCCGCACGGGATGCTGTCGATCTACCAGGGGCTGTCCAAGGCGGCCGTCATGGGCCTGCAGATCGGCGGCCAGTTCCCGCACGCCTATTTCGTCCCGAAGTCCGGAAGGGCCGTGATGATGCCGACGAAAGACGGCTACCTGTTCACGTCGACCTACGGCCCAGGGGCGCTCCTGGCGAAGTGGCCCGAGCTCCAGAAGGTCTACGACAAGGACGAGTTCCGCCTCGACGACGCAGCGCGCACGTATGAGCACAAGTACCAGCCCTTCGCAGATCGCGGGAAACTCGTCGGCTACTTCATGGTGCTTGAGTACAAAGACGGCCGCAAGATCGTGCGGCACATCCTGCAGTCGAAGGTCAAGGCGATCGAGGGCGCCTACGGGCTGGACTCACCCGCCTACAAAAAGAGCCCAGACGAAATGGACGAAAAGACGGCGATCAAGTGGATGCTGCGCGACGTGGTCCGCGAGAGCGAAGGGCTCGCCATGCTCGACAGCCTCGACTCCGACGGCGCCCCCGACCGCGAGCCAGCCCTGCCGATGCGCGACGTGACCGAGCGCAGCGTCGACCGCCTCGCCCGGGCGGCGGAGACCGTCGGCCCGGGCACGTCGCCCGAGCCAGCCGCGGAGCCGGAGCAGCAGCCGGCCGCCGAGGCCCAGCCCGCCACAGCGGCCCCCGCGAGCGGGAGCGGACCCAAGGAGCTGTTCTAATGCCGGAGATCAAAGTCACGTTTGACGACGAGCAGGCCGCACTCTTGCGGCTTGCCGCCGGCGGCGAAAAGCTCGCGCCATACATTCGCCGGGCCGCCCTGGCCGATGCTGGCAGGCACAAGAAGAGGCTCGCGAAAACGGCCGAGGACGTGCTGACACCTGTGGTCGAGCGGATAATCGCCCGCATCCTCCAGACCGGCCGCCCCATATGGGGAAACACGGCAGAGGGGCACGAAATCGAGGCGGCGACACTCGACCCGGCGGCCAAGGCATGAGTTACCTCGAGCTGTCCGTCTGGCAGGTGATCTCAGGCGCGGCGATCGCCGTCGGGACCGTCGCCGGGCTGCTCGTGCTGGCCTACGCGGCCGGGCACTCCCGGGGCGCCGCCGTGAGGGACCAGACCGCCGCGCGCAAGCTCGCGGAGCGGGCCGGGCGTATAGCCGAGCTGGCGGCAGCGCTCGAGCGCGCAGAGCAGTCTGGCGAGGATGCCGGCGACCGCGCCAGGAGCGCCACTGCGCAGGCCCTCGCGGCGGCGACGATGCTGCGCGAGGCCGCCGGCAGGCTCCAAGAGCAGGCAGAGCGCGAGATAAACAAGATCCTCGCGGCGGCCGACCAGCCCGGGGCGGCGCAGAGGGCGCGCAGTAGGGCGGCGGCGTAGCTACCCGGCGAGCCCCAGCGCCCGCGCCCACTTACGCATTGTGCCCTCGGCCACGCCGAGCGCTCGCGCCATACCGTCCCGGCTCTTGCCCGACGCCCAGTAGCGCCGCAGCATTTCGGCCTGCTCGGGCGTCGGCGTCCGCTTACTCCCGCCGTAGGATTTCGGCAGAGCCTCGAACGCGGCCTCGAGGGCCGCCAGTTTCGCAGCGTCCAGCTTCACGGGCGCTGGCCGGGTCAGGCTTTTTCTATTTTCGGACACAGGTACTCCCTTGGCCCCGTCAGCTTGAGCGGCATGATCTGCGGGCGCACGTAGACCTCGCCCGTGCGGTCGATCTCGATCAGTAGCATCCCGACCGTGTAGTATTGCGTGCGCAGCGTCAGCGGGTAGGGCGCTCCGTCGATCCCGCGGGCGCGAGGCAGCTCCCAGCAGGGGCACGTGATCGCCTGCCCGCGGTCCGTCTCGACGCGGAAATAGTAGTGTACGTGATGCCGCACGTGAACGTCGGCCGCCTTGTAGTCCTCCATGATCGCGCGGAGCTGGTCGCGGACCCACTCACGCCATAGCGGCGTGCCTTGCCCGTAGGGGATGTCCGAGCGCCCGACTACGTGCCTGTCGAGCAGGCGCACGCCGTGCAGCGGACCGAGAGCGATCTCGTCGTGCGGGTGCTGGTCGAACGCGCCGGCGACGAGCCCCTCGAGGCGCATGTTGCCGTCTGCCGTGTGCCGCGGCGTGCCCCAGGCGAAGTAGCGATGCGTCGCCTTGACCTCGGCGACCGCCTCTTGCGCCATTTCGACCTGCTCGTCAAGGTCGGCCGTGAGCACCCCGAGCGCGTTGTGTCGGTCTGGCAGCCCGTGCACCAGGTCGCCCCCGAGCAAGTGCACGTCGACGCGGCCGATCTCGCGCAGGCGCTCGCGCCGCCACGACCAGACGAGCTCCGCGGCCCGGCGCTTGCGGGTCGGCCAGTGGTCCGGATTGCCGAGCCCGAACACGTCGCCGCAGTGGTAGTCGCCCTCGTCGAGAATGCGGATCACTGTTGCCTCACTTGTCGCATAAGCTCGTCGACGCGGGCCTCGAGATCGGCCAGCGTCCCGCAGTTTTCGATCATCGCGTCGGCGTCGATCCGGTCGACCTCGGCCTCGCTCGCGTGCGCGTCGCCCCGGCAGTCGGGCCGACAGATGCGCCAGATCACCGCGCCACACTCCCCGAGCGCGCCGGCCTCGTGGAGAAAGCGCACGTCCGGCACGACAACGTCTCCCGAGATCCCCGCGAGGAGGCGGCGCACCCAGAGGCCGCGCTCGGTGCGCTCGGCGAAGCGCGGGAACTCGCCCGACAGGCCGAACTGCCCCCACTCGGTGCCGAGGTGTTGCATCGCCTGCCGCGGGCTCAGGCCGTAGCGCTCGTCGATGGTTTCCTTGAGCGCGCCGTCGGTGTGCTCTATGGTCCAGCCGAAAATCTCGCGGCACGCCGCCTTGATCGGATCCGCGAGCGCGCGGACTTGGAATCCGTAGCGGTCGCGGAGGTGCACCGCGACGGTTGACTTACCGCTGCGCTTGTGGCCGGCGATGGCGATGATACGGTGCGTCACCGGATCTGCCCAAGCAGCTTTTTCGCCTCGCGGATGAACACCTGCGCGGCGAGGCTGTGCGTCGCGTACTTGCGCACGGGCCCGGTGTGCCAGCGCGTCGCCTCGACGTGATAGCGCGGCATGAGCGTGCGGATTTTCAGCAGCCGGCGCCCCTCGCGGAGAAACACGCCAGGGCGACGCATCCGCGGGCCGGAGACGAGCACGAAAAAAGATCGAGCGCGACTGCGGCCTTTCTTCCCGCTGCGCTTCGTCTCACCGAACCGCACCTGCGGGCCGAGCGCGAGCCGACGCGGGACAGGAGCACGCCAGTTGCCACCGCGGGCGCCACGCGTCGGCACGGGAACGAGCCGCCCGCGCACCGGCCGCCGGATTCCGCCGCGCTCCTGCAGGGGCAGGTACGGGCTCACAGTCCCGATGATCGCGTTGCCAGCCGCGCCCGAGCTGCGCACCTTGGCGAGCGAGATTCGGAGGCTGCCCTCGGTGTATCGGTTGCGCAGCGTCATTTTCGCCAGCTCGCGACGCTGACCGCTCAGGCTCGCTCGGGCGAGCGCGTTGACCGTGGCCACGCGGGCGCGGGGGAGCGCGTCCTTTGCGGCGCGATCGAGCTGACGGCGCCAGGCGGCGGTCTGCGGGACGGCGGAGATCATTCGACGATCACGGGCCCGTGAACCGCCGCCAGTAGCGCCTGCACGCGACGCACGCCGATCACGTAGTCGACGAGCGCGAGCCAGTAGTCAAGCGGCATGACCACGGTGTCGGCGGGCAGGAGAGCCGCGGTCCCGTCGGCGAACGTCACCGTCGCCTCGTCGGGGAGCTTCGACACCTGCCCCGTCGCGTCGGGGGCGACCGGCCAGTCAAGCGCCAGGCTTACCGGGGCGAGCGGGGTCGTTGCGCATGACGTCGAGAGAAGCGTCAAAGCGATCGTCAGCGCTGCCAGTATGTATCTTGCGGCTCTGTTCGGCGGCCTCACGGTCTACCTCCTGCATGGCGTGGATCAGATGCTCGCGCTGTTTTACCGCAGCCTCGGCAATCTGCGCACGTCGGCCCTGCGCGGCGGCGTGTTTCAGCGCGAAATAGGCGACAACTGCCGCGACGGCGGCAATTCCGGTTACGATCAGCGAATAGCTCACGCGGGGCCTCCCTCGACGTAGTGCCACGGGTCGGCTGGGAAATCGCCGTTGTGGCTCTCGACGGTCAGGCGCGCAGCCCGCACGAGCTGGTCGTATGCGCCCGCCCAATCGCCAGCCTCGCAGTCGTAGAGTAGCGCGTCGCTCGCGTCGAGGATCCAGATGTGGCCGGGCGCGGGCATCGGGACTGGCTCGGGCTCCGGCTCGACGACGGGCGGGACGACGGGCGCCTCGGGCTCGGTCGCGGCGGCAGCCTCGACGATTATCTCGGGCGGCTGCACGCAGGCGTAGACGAGCGCGACGAGCGCGAGCAGGAGCACGCTATTTCGGCTCATCGGCGGCCTCCTCCTCGACGCTCCACGGCTCGCCCTCGGCGCGGCCCTCGGCGATCTCGCGGTTGTGGCTCTCGACGGTCAGGCGCGCGCGGTACAGCAGGCCTCCGTACCCGTCCGGCGCGTCGGCAGTGAGATAGCGCACGCCGCCTACGATGATCGCGGCGGGCTCCCTGACGGGGGCGGGCTTGTCGACGGAAAGGACTGTGCGAAGCTCGGCCATGATCTGACTCCTTATGCGATGTACGTTCGCGCCCAGACGTACAGGTGCGCGGTGATGTTGCGCGGGTCGGTGCTCTTGCCGGTGCGGGGCGTGCCGTTGGTGCCGTCGGTGGTAACGTCCAGCGCCCGGTTGATGGTAAAATTGATAGCCGCCTCCGTTGACCCGGCTCCGCTGCCGGCAATGCCAAGGACTGCTCCCGCGGAGTTATTCGTCCGAACGTAGTGCGCGTGCCCCTGCCCGCGGTCTCTCCGCCGCAGCCCCGGAACCGCCTCGTTATCGGGGTCGTTCGCCGACATGATCGCGCCGCCTGCCCGCTGGAACACGCGCGCTGTAGCGGAGCCCGCTACCTTGTGCGTGAAAAACTGCACCGTCCACGCACCGCCCGCACCGCCGTTCCCGACGACTGCCGCAAACTTGACCGTGCGCGCAACAGCGTTGACTTCGGTGATCGCGTAGGTCCCGGCGAGGATGTTGCCGATTGCGCCCGCGAGCGTGATCGAGCGCCACGACGCATAGCCGCCGTGGACCTCTTTGTCCTCGAGGAGCGCGGTGAGCACGGCGATCTCGGGCGCGAGGTTCGCGAATGTCAGCGTTGCCACGCCGCCCGCGACGGCCCATGTCGTGACGTTGTGCGTGCTCTGCTCGCCGGCGACGCCCTCTTTGTAGGTGAGAACGCGCGTGAGCAGGTACGGCACGAGGTCGGGATAGTTCGCGACCGCGATGTCCTTGTCCCCGTCGTCGAGACAGACGCCGGCGAAATAGGCGTCCGGGTCGGCGTCGTTCCACTCGCTGACCGCGCGGTGGTCCTGGAGGAAAAACAGCTCGCCGAGCGGCTTGCTGCGCTGCGCGACGCGCTTGGCAATCGCTTTCCAGACCTGATCGGTGATCGCTCCGGTCCCGTCGAGCGATTCGCCCTCGCTCTCGACGACGGCGCAGAGCTCCTCCTGTACCGGATTGAGCCAGGGAGCGTCTACCGTCGTGCCCTGCGAAACTCCGGGAACCTCGTCGACAAACTCATTCGCGACGTGCCCGGCTCCTGTCGTGCGCCTCATCGTGCGCCTCCTTCTCTCGCTCTATCCAGTGTTGCCGGCGCGCATGACGCCGGCCTTGGCGATACCCGCACGCGCGAGCCCGAGTAGCGACGTGATCGACACGCCGAACACAGGCCAAAGGTGCAACGGGAAAATGCGCGCGATGATCGCGAGCATCCGGTTGTATTCCTCGGTCGTGTCGACGAAACCGAGCACCGAGAAGCTGTGCAGTGGATTCCCGGCCCCTGCGCGCATGAGCCCCGCGCGCCCGACTCCAGATGTTGCAGAGACGCCCGGGTCCTCTATCGCGGCCTCCTGCAGATACAGGTCCGGCAGCTCCGCCTGTAGTTGGTCCTGCAGGTAGCCGAAACTCTGCCCGCCGGTCGCCGTGTACACCGCCGCGATTCGCGCCTGCCGCGTCGCGAGCGGTAGCGTAGCGTCATACGGCACGTCGGCGCCCGCGTACCAGTCGGGCAGCGTCTCGTCGGCGGTGCCCGGCAGGCTCTCCGTGATCGCGCCGCGGGAGAACAGCCGCCAGCGGTTGACCGAGAGCGCGAGCGCGTCGACGAGGGCGCCGAGCTGGCCCGGCAGGCGGTGCGCGAGACCGCGAGGGAAAAGCAGGTGGAGCGATCGGCTCACTATGCCCATGTCACCGTCCCGAGGATCGCAAGCTCGCCGGCGGCAAGCGTCTGCGTCGCCAGCGGCACGGCCGCGACCTCCATCGTGAGCACGCCGCTCTGCATTCCGGCGTCAACAGCGACGCCCGAGAGCGCCGCGGTGCTCACAACATCGGTCGGCGCCGTCTCGTCGGGGTACTGTTTCGGGTAGCGCGTGAGCAGGTACGCTTCGAGCGCGTCCTCGATGGCCGATCGGAGCGCGGGCGTGTCGGGCGAGAGGCCGGTGATCGTGACGTCAAACTCGACCTCGGTCATGGCGACCACGATCGGCGTGCTCTGCAGCGGCTTGCGGTGCAGGTCGGACAGGTACGCGAGCACCTCGGCGATTTTGCTCGCGTCCGGCAGGCGGTCGCCGACGGCCCCCGTGAGCGCGACGAGCGGGTAGACGGTCGCGTAACCCGGCGTGATCCTGTGCGCGAACGCCTTGACAATGCCGGGCACCTCGAGCGCCCACTGCACATAGTCGGCGGCGGCCCCGCCCTGCGGCCTGCGGGCCTCGCGCTCCTGGACCTGGGCGCGGAAACTTTCGATGTCCTCCTCGTCCTCGCCCGTCGTGACCGTGCTCGCGATCGTGGCCTCGGCGTCGACGCCCGCGATCGGGCTCGCGAGGCTGATCGTCTCGCCGTTGGTCAGATTGCCCGCGCCGCCGGCGGTCAGGCACTCGACCTCGACGGTCGCGACGCCAGCGAGGATCTCGACGTCGGCGGTCTGCGAGTAGACCAGCGTCCCGGCGGCCCAGAGCGTCCCGGCGGGGATCGTGACGCCGGTCGTGCCGGTCGCGTCGGCGGTGAGGATCGCGGCGACGGCGGGGGAGGGCGAGAGCCCGTACTGCGCGCCGCGGGCGAGCAGCGCAGCCTCGTCGGCGGTTGCGGCGAAAATCTGGCGGTAAGCCCAGAGCGCGAAGCGGTAGCCGAGGGATTGCTGTCCCGCGAGAGCGCCAGCGAGCACGCGCCATGCGGCTTTGGGGAGGATCGGCGTCGTCTGCCCGAGCGCCGCCTCGATGTCCGCGATGATCTGCGCCTTGATTGCGGCGGTTGTGGGAATGGTCACGTCAGGGCCTCCGCTCTTGCGAACGTGCCGAATTGGTCATATCGCTTGATGTTCGCCCACCGGCACTCGTGGTCTTTCCAAACGATCCAGCGCCGCCACCAGCAGACATGCCAGTAACCCCACTCGAAGATCCACACGCCGGGGGCCTCGCTGACTTGGGGGTGCCGCTTGTGCACGAGCGTGCATGGCCGATACGTGAACTCCAAGCGCCAGAGTTGGAGCGTCCACCACGAGCCATCAGGGTAGAACCCGACATGCCAACGGCTCACGTCAGCGCCTCCAGTCGCGCGCTCTGATTGCGCCAGTTGAGCGAGTAGCGCAGGCTCGCGGCGGTCCCGGACGGCTCGTCTATCGTGATCGTCAGATACAGCACGTCGGCCCGCGGGATCTGCCCGGCGACCGTCACGCGCGCGGCGATCCCGGCGGTCACGAGCCACGCGAGGGCTTTGCGCACGGATTCCTCGGCATCCAGCATCGTCTGCACGGAGAGCGTGCCCTGTAGCGCGGTCTCAAGATCACAGCCGCCCTTCTCGGCGGGGTCGTCGGTCAGCGCGTCGCCCCACCAGCCAGGGAGCGTCCACAGCGAGAGCAGGACCGCCGTGCTCAGGCCGCCGTCCATTCCTGGCTGCCCGGCGACAACGTCTATGTCCGCGCCGTCCTCGGTCATGGTCAGCAGCAGGTCGCCGTCGTAGGTCATTTCAGGATGGCCCCCAACTCCACGATATCCGCGTTCAGCGTCGCGATCGTCGCCGGCGATAGGTTGACCGGAGCGCCGACGGCGCAGTTTGTCGTCACGAGGTCGCGTATGTGCTGGATCAGCGCGGTCAGAATCACCTTGAGATCCTTGCCCGCCGCGTTCGACACGCCGACTTTTCCGGCCGCGTCGAGGTCGATGCGCGCCTGCACGCTGCCGTCTGCGGCCTGCGAGTAGATCGCCGTCTCGCCTTCGCTGATGTTGATGTTGACCCGGTAGTCGTGCGTCGCGACCACGATCAGGCCGCGGCCGACCTCGACGAGTACTCCACGAGCCCCGGGGCGCGGGCGCGAAAACACGCCCGGGACGCTGTACATTTCCGCGTCGTGCGAGACGCCGCCGATCCCGGTGCCGTTCGCGTTGACGACGTTCCCCGGCGCGCTGTGGTAACGCGAGATCGTCGTGCGCGCGAACTTGAGCAACTCGGCTACCACGGTAGCACCTCGGGCGCCTGCCCCGCGTATGTCTCGGGCATCACGAGGCGCAGGTCGACGGTCTGCGAGCCGGCCTCGAGCCGGAACGACGCGCCGGCGATGAGCCATTTGCGCTCGACGGGGAGCATCGCGCCGGGGGCGCGGAGCGTGACCATTTGCCGCTCGGCCCATCGCTCGCCGTCCGGGCGGCTCCAGCCCGAGACGGTCGCGGACACCTGCACGGAGCCAGCGATCGCGGCGACCATCGCCTGACGCGCCGCGAGGCAGGCGTCCGGCTCGACCGCGCCGCCTTCGACGGCTTTCGTGGACACGTCTTTGACGGCAAGCGCCTGCGGGCGGTAGATCGGCACGCCGGGGTCCGCGACCTCGCTCGCGATGCTCGACTCGCCCGCAAACTGGGTCGCTGCGATGTAGCGCGAGAAGCGGCCGGTCCCGTCAAACGACGCGGCGACCGACAGCAGCGGGTGCTCGCCCTCGACGAGCGACGCTACCACGGGGCGGCGCACGAGATCGTGGCCCCAGGAAATGACGAGCTTGCCGTCATAGCTGGAATTGAGAAAAAGGTTACGCGGGCGCGCGAGGTCGAGAAGAAAGTCCGCCGCCCGCTGGCCGTAGGAGGCGCGGGCAAGGTCGATCGGGTCTGTGTCGTTGTCGGCGCGAACGTCTACGCCAAACGGGCGGCAGACCTGTTTGCAGATTGTGGAGAACGCGAGGCCGGTGAACTCGAGAGCACCGACGACGGCGCAGTCGACCAGGGAGCCCGGGAGCGCGCGGCCCTGGAGCTCGAGCGTCGTCTCGCCCGCATCGGTTTTCGGAGCGAGCTTTTCGGCGCGCCCCGTCAGCAGGATTTCGTCGTCGATGTAGACCTTGAGCGGCTGGTACTCGAACGGGACAAACACGTCGCGCAGATTCGAGAGGCGCAGGTCGAGCGGGAATGTGAACGCGCAGGCGTCGGCGACCTGGTCAATCGCCATCTCGACCGAGGCGCCGGTCCAGCCCACGACATCGCGCGTGCCGAGCACGAGGCGGATTTTGTCGTTACGCGGCATAGTACCGGACCTCCCGGCCGCGCGGGATCAGCCAGATCTCGTCGTCGGCGAGCGCGTTGTGCGCGATAAACTCGTCGAGCCGCTCGAGGTCGGCGTAGAACTGCCAGACGAGATCGAGCGGCGTCGCGTCCTCGGTAAGCACGATGCGGCGCTCGACGGCCAGACCGAACGACCGCGCGAGCATGAGCGCCTGCGCCTGAGCGACGAGCGAGCGGGCCCGCGTCACGACCTCGGCTGTGGCGACGTAGCCGGTCGCGGCC
Organism: Coriobacteriia bacterium; assembly: GCA_035685585.1. GTDB lineage: Bacteria > Actinomycetota > Coriobacteriia > Anaerosomatales > SLCP01 > DASSAH01. Next base: position 34,635 of record DASSAH010000346.1, on the reverse strand, counting down.
TCGTCGGCCTCGATCGCGGCGAGCGCGGCCTCGAGCGCGTCGACCAGCACGTCGACGACGGTGAGCGCGTCGGTGCGCGTGGACAGGTCGCCCTCGATCACGCTCTCGGCCAGACCGATGAGCGTCGCGAGGTACTGGAGCACGCGGGCGGCGGCCTCCGGCTCGGACGCGCCTACCGTCAGCGCCGATGCGGTCATGGCGAGCAGCGTGTCCGTGTAGGCGCGCGCCTTGGTCGGAATCGAGATAATCGCCTGCGCAGGGATCCGCACGAGCGCGATATAGGCGTCCGCGAGCGCCACGGGGTCGAGCAGCAGCGTCCCGAGCGTGTCGGTAAACGCGGTGTACGCGCTCTCAAAATCAGTCGCGAGGCTGCCCGCTCGCGCGAGCATCGTCGTCACGCGCCCGCGGAACTCGACCACCTGCGCAGTGAAACTCTGCGTGACGGCGGCGACCTGCGCGGCGGTGCTCGGGGCGACGGCGCACTGCTCGCTCGCCGCCGCGGCGGCAGTCTCGGCGTCGTCGGCAAGAGCAGCGGCCCCGCTGGTCGCGGGGATCTGAACGTCGGGAACGCGCACAAAGTCGATGTCAAACTGCGCGGACCCGGCGCCGTCGACGAAAGCCTCGCGCTGCAGGAACGTGACCGGCAGGACGTTGATGTCGCCCCAGCGCGGGTGCAGGAGCACGCCATAGCCGGACTCGCGGAGCATATCGAAAAAGCGGTCGGCGTCCTGGTCGTAGTCGGGGCCGTGAATCGTCGCCTCGACCGAGAAGTGCAGCGCGCTGACGCCGAGGTCTTGGACGATCGCATCGTCAGACTGCGGGGCCTCGTGCGGGCCGCCCTTGTGTCCACTCGACCGCTGGAGCTCGCGGAAAGAGAATGTGATTTCGGAGCCGCTCGGGCTGCGGTAGCGGGCTGTACGCAGGCGGTCGGCGTAGGGCATTAGTACGCCCTCCCGAGAAGGCCGCCGCGATGGAAGGCGCTACCGACGGCGACGTTGACATCAGGGGAGTGTCCCCTCTGCCTGATTGCCGTCCCAGGGGGCGGGTTGTTGAAATTGACGTCGACCGCAGAGCGGGAGATATTTTCCGTCCCGCCGCCCGCAGGGGCCATCGGCGCACGGCCACTCAGCCTGTCGTTGATGCTAAGGCCAGCTCCCGCGAGGCGCGAAAGGATGTTCGTGATGAAGTTGCCGCCCTGCATGTTCTCACCAGAGCGCGCGGATGCGAAAAACCCCTTGGAGTTGGTGACGAGAGGAAGCACTCCGGCGCCCATCGCGACGCCCGCGCCGAGCAAGGGGGCCGCCATCGCTCCGCCCAGCGCCGTGCCCGTGCCCGTAGCCCCGCTGGCTACGCCCGCTACTTTCGCCGCAGCACCGCCTGCGCCAAGTCCCGCGACTGTGTTGTAGGCTATCTGCGCAATCTTCGCCGCGTCGATGGCGAGGCGGAGCGCTTTCCATGCGAGGATGACCTTGAAAATGGTGGGGATGAGCTTTCCGTCAAACGTATCGTTGAGTTTGTTGTAGGTATTCCAGGCGTTCTCGGCAAACTCACCGACGCGCTTGACGAACTCGTCGACGCGAGTCGCGATCAGATCCTTATTGGCCTCGACCCATGCCGCCAGTTTCGGGATCGCGTCGTTCAGCTTCGTGACATAGGCGAGCAGGAGAGGCTGGAATGCACTTAGAAAGCGCGAGGTGATCTGCAGGACGTTGCTGTTTAGCAGGCGTTGCTGATTGGCAAGGCTCGTTCGTGAGGTTTTCGCGAAGTCGCCCTGCGCGTCGGCGGCTTTCTCCATGAGGTACTCGTAGCGCAGAAGCGTCTGCTCGCTCTGAGACATGGCGGCCCACTGCTTTCGCACGCCCCGCGCAAGCGCGAACGCCTGCATATTGGCGACGCTCATGTTGATGCCGAGCTGCTTGAGCGGCTCCGTCTCTCCGGAGATACCGGAGCGGATTTTTGTGAACGCTTCCTCGTGGTCGAGATTGTAGAAACTGGCGAAGTCGCCGGCGAGGCCGGAGAGGTCGGTTGACATTCTGACCATTTGGTCGCCGGATAGGCCGGAACTCTTGAGCATCGCGCCCATCGTGCCGGAAAATTGCTTTGCCTGCAGCTCGGTGAGCCCGAACTGCTGCAGGGCGCCGTTAGCCCACTCGTTGATTGTGGCGCTCATGCCACCGAAGGTCGTATCGACGACGTTCTGGACTTCAATCAGGTCGGTGGATAGTTTCAGGCTTTCGCGCGCGATCTCGGCAATCTTGGTGATGCCGCGCTGAATGACGTTCGCCGCCAAGAAGCCGGCGGCGACGTCCGCCATCTTTCTAAAGCGGGCGGTCGCAGACTTGGCGTCTTTGTCGACCCTGCCAAAGATGGTTCTCGCGGGGCCGGTGAGCCGGTCGACGGCGGAGAAAATCGTCTGTAGCGTAAGCGCCGTCGCCATCTATTCGCCCTTCTCTTCCCACATCTTCAGGTGCCCCATGTACCAGAAGCGCAGGCGATGCGCGGGCATATCGAGCATTTCCGCCTCAGAGAATCCGTAACGAGCCGCGACGGCCCAAATCATCTTGGGCCTTATCCGAAAAAAGAGAGCAGCGACCCCAGCAGGTTTATTTCCTTCTGCGGGAGCCGTTCGAGTATTCCGATCGGCTGCTCCGTGATCGCGCCGAGCAGGCGCAGCGTCGTGTCGGAATCGTTTTTGCCCTTGGCCGCGTCGCACGACTCCCGGAATGTCGGCGCCCGCACCGTGAGCGTGTCGAACTCCGCCTTGTTCTCGAGCTTGATTGGGTGGCGGAGCCGCAGCAGGAACGTCTCAGCACCCTCGTCGAGAGACAGCCGCCCCGACATAATGGCGCGCGCGACGTTGCCGCGATCGGAGGCCGAGGGATCGGCCTCCATCAACTCCGCCCAGCGCGACACCTCCGACTCCGCCACCTCGCGCGCGACCTTCGGCTCCGTCATATCTGCTCGAACTTGATTCCGCGGCCCTCGAGCGTCGCGCGGCCGTCACCGCCCGCCTTGGCGAGATCGCCGATCGGCAGCAGGTTGCCCGAGTAGACGATCCCGCTCGCGAGCGTAAGCGTGCACGGGCCCGGGACGCCAGCGTTTGCCTTGCCCTGCAAGAACTCGATGTCCTGCCTGGCGTCGTCGACGGAGATCGCGAAGTCCGAGAAGCCCGCGAGCTTGCGCCGCTGGTTGACGTGCAGCGCGCCGTTGCCCGTGGGGGCCGCCTCGTTGGTGTAGCCGCCGAGGTCGATATTGACGTTTCCGTCGCCTCCCGCCGGGTCGAAACTGCGGCCGTACCAGGTGAAACCCCGGATGTCACCGCCCCTTACCTGCGCCATGCGCTACCTCCCTTACGCAGCCGCGCCTACGGGCGCGTAGAAGCTGAAGCGATCGAGCACCGCGATGATCTTGAGCCCGGCCGCGAGCACGTCGGGCACCATCGCGTTGATCCGGTTCGGGTTGCCTCCGTCGATCTCCGTCACGATCCCGGCGACCACGGCGTCGCGCTCCTTTGTCAGCGCGAAGGGCACCCAGAGCTCGTCGATGAGCTGCACCAGGTACGCCTTGACCGTTTTCGGCCGGATCGCGTAGTTGGCGCTCGTGGTGCTCGCGTCGTCCACGATCACGCCGGCGATGAAGGGCTCGGACAGGAAAACCTGCTCGAGCGAGTAGACCTTGGCCTGGACGTTCGCGACCGTCTCGGCGAACAGCCAGTCATAGTCGGCTGCCGCGAGGTCGTTGAGCGTGCGAGTGGTGCACATGTCCTCGACGGCGATCGTGTCGCTCGGGGTGACGCGGTAGGTAGAGCCGCCCGCCTTGACCACGGCGTCGCGCTCGCTGTAGGTCCAGCGCGCGGAGCCCGGCCAGATGTCCGGGAGCACAAGCCCGCGGTACGGGCGCCCGGGCGTCACCTGAGCGCGCGCGGCGCACACGCCGACCGTCGCGGCAGCGATCTCCGCGGGATGGTTCGGGGAGCCGTCGACCGGCATGAGACTCGTGCTGTTACTGTTGCGGCTCGCCAGCGCGGTCAGCAGGTTCGCTCGCGTGTCGGTGTAGCCGGCCACCGCGAGGAATCGGCGATTGACGGCCGGGTGCGAGCGCGCGGCGCCGGCAGTCTCCAGCTCGTCGAGGCTCGCGTCGGCGTTGTACGGGCTGACGATCCAGGTGTACCAGTCGTCGCCGAGGGCCCCGAGGGCGGTCGCCATGAGCGGGTCGCCCGAGCCGAGCGCCATCGGCGCGATGGTCAGCGTCGCGCCCGTAGGCTCCGCGCCGGCGTCGCTCGCCGCGAGATCCTGCTCGATGGTGATCTGGTTGCCCGAGAGGCCATTCCATTTCGCGGTCAGCAGGATGTCGCCGGAGTCGGCCGCGGCCGTTACGGGCAGCGTCGGGTCGGCGTTGATCGCCGCGATGATGGCCGCCTCGATTGTCGCCACAAGCGCGCCGTTTGCGACCGCGATCGCGACGCGCTTGCCGGCGATGTAGAGCGCGATCGTCCCGGCGCTCGTCGCGTTGCCGTCGACGTTGATCGAACCGACAGCCGCGGCGCTCCCGCCGGCATTCGCGAGCGGGCAGGCGTAGACGGGAACGGACCCGGCGCCCTTGAACACGGCCTGTAGCTGCAGGTCGAGCAGCGAGCCGTAGCCGTACCGGTTCGCCCCGTCGTCGCGCGACAGGATGAGCTGCGGCACGTTGTCGGTCGGCGTCTTGCCCGCGTTGTACTGACCAAACACGAGGATCCGGTGCGGGATAAGCAGACCGCCGAGGGAGTTGCGGACCGCCTGCTCCTCGACGAATACCCGCGACGCCTTGGCGGTCGGGTCGACCAAGCTAAACTGAACGCTCACGTGTCACCTCCGGGAAGAGTGTCGAAGTAGGCGGCCCACATGTCCGCCGTGTCGTCGCTGACCCTCACGCTTGTAAGGGGATCGTGGTCGATATCTTGCGGCTGCCAGGCGTATTCGACGTCGAAGCTCAGCAGGCCGCCGATGATTTGCTCCTCGTGTTTCGCGTCGCCATCGACCGGGAACTGCTGCCAGCGCGGCCAGGACTTCGACGCGATGACGCCTGCGGCGTACCCGAAATCGGCGTTGGCGAGTTTGTAGATCGCATGCCGCACCTGCGCGCGCAGGTAGTGCAGCCGGGTCGCGGCGGCGACGTCGCTCTCGTCGGTGTCGCCCGCCTCCATGCCGGTAACGCAATCGACGTTGACCGTGACCACAAGCGCCGCGTGCACTTGACGCGCGCTGCGCCCATCCTCGGGCCGCTCGTCGGGCGTCCAGACGTTGACGTGCGGCAGGTCGCCCCGGTCGAGCGGGCGGCTGCGGTCGCGCTCGGCGTTAAACCGAACGGCCGCAGTCTGCGAGAGAGAGAACGCAGAGAGCGCCGCGACGATCGAGTCGAGCAGCGTGTCGGGAAAGTCGCGCGCGATGTCCGCCACGTCACGCCCTCACGTAGAACGTCGCCCGACCGGCCATCCGGTCGAGCATGACGCCCTTGATCTTGCCAGTCACGGCGCCGCCCGTGACATCCGTCGTCGCGACCTCCCAGCCCTCGGCCGGGACAATCCCTACACCGAGAGCCGAAAGTCGCACCGTGATTTCCGTCTGCGCCCCAGGCACGCGCAGACCCGTACCGGGGTCGATGCTCGCGCCGATGCGCGCCACGATCCCGAGCACTGAGTACACCGGGCCGGCCGGATCGGTGAGCGTAACCGTCCGCGCGAGGTCGCCCTCGACCAGGATCGCGTTGTCGGCCTCGACGTCCTCGAGCAGGCTCACTTTCTGCGGCTCCTGATCTCGCGGATCAACTCGCTCTTGCTGAGCGCCTCGACGCCCATGATCCCAAGCTCACTGGCACGGCCGATCAGCTTCAGCCGCGGCCACTTCTCGAGCCCGTCCGGCTTCTCAGGATCGGGCGCCTTGAACTTCGCGTGCGGGATCAGCACGCCGTCGCGCACCAGCGAGTCAAACGACCGCTCGTCGATTCCCAGGTCGGCAGCCGGGAAGGGCTTACCGACCGGGAACGAACGACGCTTGATCGTGATAGCGCGGACGGCAACGTAGTCGTTGGTCGGCTTCACGATTCCTGCCTCCTACGTGTCGACGTTGACGAGCGTGCTGATCGTGTCGATCGCCGCCGGCGCCATCACCGGAGCGGACTGCACGCCGGCCCACAGAGTCCCGGGCCACTCGGGGTAGGCGTAGGGCACGACGTCGCCGACCTCGGCCTGCGGGATCGCGGGCATCCCGAAGGTGCGGTACATTTCCGCGACCTCCTGGAGCATCTCGACCGCCGCGAACCCTTTGACCAGGTGCGCGTTCGGATCCATGACGATGACCGTGTCCGTGGTGAGGTACGGGGTGTCGACGCCTCCGGTGACGTAGCTGTCGTTGTAGACGTAGACCGTCACCATGTACGGGCCGATCCCGAGCGAGCCCCACGCGCGCGCGCCATCGCGGAGCGTGCCGGGGGCCATGCGGCCTGGCTCGATGTAGCGCCCATTCATGTAAGCGATCACGGCCGCGTTGTTGATGAACACGTTAAACGCGGTCTGCCCCATGATGACGTCGACGGCGTAGCCAGCGAACCCATCAGCGCGGTTGATGTCGCAGGCGGCCTCGATGTCGTTGATCGGGTTGCTTCCGCCAACGTCCCACTTGACGGCCGGGGTGATCGCGTGGCTCGCGACCTTGCCCCAGTCAAGGGACACGCCGTTGCTGAGCAGGATGATGCCGGTCGTGAGCGCCTGCGCGGCCTGCAGCTCCATGGCGCGGAAAATCTTGAGCGCCTGGAGCGCGGCGACGTGAGCGCACCAGTAGGCGCGCGCGGCCATGTCGGACACCGCAGCGAAGGGCTCGACGCCGGGGATCCTTTTCTTGAGCATGCTCGCGGTGACGGGCGCCTTCTCGTTGTAGAGCGGCACCAGGATGTCCTTGTTGGTGTAGACACCCACGGTGTTCTTGTGGAAATCACCGGAGCCGCGGGCCACGTCGGACGCGATCGCCCGGGTCACGCGCAGGCTGTCGAACTCGATGCGCTCCGTCTCGCTGCGCACGATTTCGCCAGGGTTTTTGCCGAAGTAGCCCTGCAGAAAGCGGGGCCTCGTGACGTCCTGCTTGACGAGCTCGTCGAAAGCAGGCGCCATCGCACGGCGGAAAAGGTCAGCCATGTTTTTTCACCCCTCCTTAGGTGTTGTCCCAGGCGAGCAGATCGTCGCCGTGCATGGCGGTGATCCCGTTGGCCCGGAGGCTGTCGCGGTGGGTCAGGTTGGTGGCGGCCACGACGGAGAACTGGGTCTCCACGCCGGAGAACGTGAGCTGATCGCCGTCGACCATGCCCGCGATGAGCACGCGCACGTTCTGCGTCCCGGCCGCGTTCGGCGCGTCCTGCGCGAGCACCATGCGCGCGACCTGCGAGCCGTCGCCGTTGCCGATGCCGCAGACGCGCAGGTTGCCGGTCGCGGTCACGACGCCGAGCACGGTGCCGATGACGAGGTCGCCCTGGGCCGCGGTCAGCATGCGTGTTTCGTAGGCGTCCCCGCGCAGCACGATCGGCCGGTTGTCGAGAAAGCTGTTGATGATAGGCATGTTACTTGCCTCCCTTTTTGCCGAGCAGGGCGTGCATCTCGGCGACGACCTTCTCCTCGGTCAGAGCCTCGCCCTCGGCGCCCGCGCCGTTGTCCGGCTTCTTCGGGTTGACCGGCGGCGGCGTGTCGTTCGCCTGCGGGCCCATGGCGGCCATGAGCTGCGGCAGCACGTCTCCCTCGGTCGCTCCGCTCACGATCGCACCCGAGACGATGTCAGCGCACGCGGGCTTGTTCCACCTGCGCAGGCTGTTCACGCGCGAGCGCTCCCTGTTGACGCCCCGATCCTCCGCCGCCGCCTCGATTTCCATCTTGGCTGCGGCGTACACTTCGGGGTGCTCCTTCTTGAGCTGGTCCAGAGTCATTCTCTGTCCCTCCTCGTGTATGTGTGCCGCCTGATCAGCGGCAGCGGTCCCGGCAACGCCGGGCTTGATCGTTTCGATGAGAGCGACCGCTTTCGCGATATCGCTTTCCGTCTCGAGGTCGGCGACCGTCTTTGCGCAAGCGGCCACGGCGAGGCGCGCCTCGGCGACCTTCGCCTCTCTGTCGCCATCGGACTCTGGGCCGACGATCTCGTCGACGAGCCCGTAGTCCCTGGCCTCCGCGCCGAACAGCCACGTTTCTTTGTCCATGGCGGCGCGGATCTCGGCGTCGGTCTTTTTGGTTTTGGCGACGTACTCGCGCGCGAGCAGGCGAGACATTCCCTCAAAGATCCCGGCAGTCTTGCGCATCGCGTTGTGGTCGCCGGCCGCGAATCCCTGCGCGTTGTGGATCGCCCAGATGGTCCCGCGCTCGCCGCGAACGTGCGAGGCAGCCATCGCGATGTACGACGCGGCAGACGCGCAGATGCCGAGCACGTGCGCCGTAACCTTGCCGCGGTGATTGCGCAGCAGGTTGAAAATCTCCAGCGCGGGAAATATCAGGCCGCCCGGCGAGGAAATCTCGATGTCGATGTCGCCAGCGTCGACAAGTGCGGCACGAATGTCGCCTGGCGACACGTCGAGCCCGATCACGCCGGAAATCGGGATGATTTTCACGCCACGCCCCCGAGCCTGCGCTTGACCGCCTCGACGACGACCTGGTAGCCGAGTTGCGAGGCCGAGAGGATCACGAGTCCGTGCAGGAGCACGCCGGGCCAGACCGGCTGCAGAGTAGCGATCTGCCCGACCGCGGCGGCGAGAAACGACGCGGGCACGATCGCCACGCGCCAGGTGCTCGCGCTCGCCTGCGGAAAGAATCCCTTGACGTACTCGATCAGGCCGACGACGACGAAAACGCCGACGGTCACAAGCTCCCAGTTCATGCGGCTTCCTCCCACAGTCGATACAAAAGGACTTCGCGGATCGTCGTGATCCGAGTCTCGGGCGCCGGGTCGAACACGACGCGCAGCCATCGGTCGCCCTCGATGTAGTGGCCGTCGTCGCCCTGCGAGTTGTAGTGCAGGATGCTCGCGGTCCACGATCCCCAGCCGCCCCACAGCATGAGGCGCGTCAGCCCGTGCTCGTCGATGTAGACTTTTCCGACCTGCTCGCCGCGCACGCGGGGGCGTGAAAAAAGGCGCGCCGCTATCGCGATCGTGTCGCGAAAACTGCGCTCCTGGTTCATTGCCCATTCGGTGCTGACCAGATCCCGCATCTGCGCGAGCGCTTCGACGAGTTGATCGAGGGTGAGCGGCGCGCCCACAAAAGACTCCACGAGGCCGAGCGTCGAGCGCGCGTTGCAGCCGTAGCGTCCAAATCCGGGCGCGGGCTTCTCGAGGCGCGGGTCGGTCTGCAGGATCCGCTCGCTCATCCTCTCGCCTCCGCGGCATGCGCCTCGAGGTGCCGGTCTATCTTCGCGGACATCCCGTCGACGGCTTTGAGAAGCGCGCTCAGTTTCGTGACGATTTTCCCCACGTCGATATCCCGCTCTCCGAGACGGTGCTCGAGCGCCTCGACGCGGTCATGGGCGCGCGCGAGGTCGCGCTTGAGCTGCTCGATCTGCTCGTTGCGCTTGCCCTCTTCCATCGCTGCTCGCCTCCGGGTTGTGACAAACGCCGAGATTGCCGTCAGACTCGCAAGGCCAGAAAGGATCGCTATAAGCAGGTGGATGTCCATCAGGACGGCACCCCAGCTGCTATGTCGTTATGACCTGCCCGCAATTCCTCGAGCGCAAACTCGAGTTGCTCGAATCGCGCGGCAACGCGCGCGTCTATTGGCGGCTCCGGCGACGGCGGCTGCAGGCTCTCCTGCGCCGCGGCCAGCGCGTCGTTTTCGACCTTGAGCCGCGAGACGTTGTCGGCGAAATCGCTGCCGTTGAGCGCGCTCGCCTCGCGGGCCCGCGTGGTCAGACCGAGCGCGATGTTTTTCTCGGCGGCGTCGGCCTCGGCGCGCGGGTCGATGTTCGGCTGCGGGCTCCCGATCCAGTCGCAATTGACCCAGGCGGCGCGGAACAGAGGCGTTTCCCAGCCGGGCGCCATGATGCGGGCTGCCGCGACTTCCTCGCCGAGCCACGCCTCGAAAACGGGGTTGAGGAAATCCTCGGCGAGCTGCGCGCGCATTTTCTCGATCGTGCGCCAGAACAGGATCAGGCTCGCGCGGCTCGCGCTGTAGTTGGCGTTGAAACTCATCTCGAGCACTTCGACGGGGATGCCGAGCGACGCGGACAGGCCGCGGAGCCACGCCTTGACGAACTGCTCGAAATTAACGTTGGGCCGTTTCGTGTCGTGCGCGACGAGCTTCTGGCCCTTTTTCAGCCGCTCGAGGAAGATGCCCGGTTTGTTGAACCAGCCGAACGACGGTGGCGCGGTGCGCGTGTCTCCGGCGTCGGTCTCGGCCTGCGAGCTGCCGCGCTCGACGACGCCCTGGAGCACGCTGCCCGCATCGCCCTCCGGGTCCGTCTCGATCGACGCCGCGAAGCTGGCGTTGATGACAGCCGCCTCGATCTCGGCGACCTGATAGTCGGTGAGTTTTTGCAGCTCGTGGATTATCGGCGCGAGGCGGGAGATCGCGCGGACCTCGCCGGGCCTGTCGGGCGCGCCGACGTGGAGCATGAAAAGACGGCCGGAGGCGGCGCCGTATTTCGGGACGCGGGTGTATTTCGCGGTCTCGGCGTCGAGCACGTGGTAGGCGATCTCGGCGCCCATCTCGTTGAGCTCGATGCCGTCGACGATGCGGGCGCCTTTGCGGATTTTCGGCGGCTGCTGGATCGCGTCGGCGTCGACGAGCTGGATCGAGAGCGGCGACATACGGCCGCGGTCGGCCGAGTAGCGGAGTACTGGGAAAAGCTCTCCGTCGTCAAACGCTGTGCGGAACACGAGCGAGGTCAGGCCGTAGAGCGACAGGCGGCCCGTTGAGTCTGCCTCTTTGCTCCGCGCCCACAGGTGCCAGCGCGTTTCGACATCGCGGGTCCACCGCTGTTTTTCTTCCTCGCTGCGCTCGCCGAGAATGCCCCAGGCGGGCGTCGATTCGAGGCGGAGCCCGGTCCCGACGGCGTTTGTCTCGAGGCGGTCGCCAAGAGCGCGGGCCTGCACGCTGTCCCATTTCGCTATGCGCGCGCGTCGGCGCAGCTCGTAGTGATCGAAGCTCCAGCCGGAAGGGTAGGAGAGGGCGCCAGAAAACTTGTCGCCGCGCCAGCCGGTTCCGGAGTAGCCGCCCTGCCAGGACCAGAGCGATCCCATGGCCGACTGCATGAGGTCGAGCCGAGCCTGCAGGCGCACAGGGTCAGCGGCGGGGCGGGCCACGCGGGGCGGGAAAAGGCGCGACAGCAGGCTCATCCGCCCCTCCGTAGCTGCAGGTGGATGACGCCGGTATCGCCGCGCTCCCGCGCGAGAGCCTCGTCAAGCTCGCTCTCGAGGTCGTGGATTGTCTCGTTGATGAGGTTGAGGTAGGGCCGCATGACACCGTGCGAGGTCTGCCCGGTGTTTATGTTGTACTGTTGCGCCGTGAGCGCCTTGAGCCGAGCGGCGCGCGCGGCGACCAGGTCGGCCTGTATCTCGTTCGACGTGCGGAGGCTCATGCGCAGCCCCCGGACAAAAAGAGGCCCCGGCCTGAGCGAGACCGGGGCGGGACCGAGAACCGCAGCGCGTCAAAAAAGGGGAGTTCGACGTGGAGGAGACACCAAAAGCGAGCGGCCTTACATGCACGCTCGCCCGGGTTGTCCGGACGCAGGAGGCGCGGCCTATCGGTCGCGTTGCCCTGCATCTACGGACAGTCTACTACGGTTTTCGCTGTTCTGTCAAATCGGTGTGCGTAATCCCGAGAGCTCATCCCAAAAGCGGGACCAGGGGTAGATCGGGATCTGCTTTTTGCGCGCCTCTTCGGCGAGCAGGCCGTGCAGGACGTGGACGGCGGCGAGAGCGTAGACGCGACAGTCGAGCGCCTCGTTGCGGCGGCCCTTGATCTTGCGCCAGCCGCGGGTAACGCGGCCGTTGGCGAGCTTGATGCTCACAAGCTCCTCTGCGGCGAGCTGGCGGAAAAACTCGGCGCCGTAGTCGACAGGCCAGTGGCAGAAGCCGGGGAGTGGGCCGGTCCACTGGTCGCTCGGCTTGCCGATCGCGAGGTATCGGCGCAGCAGCGTCTTGAAATGGTCCGTGTCGATGTCCGCGCGTTGCGACGTGTAGCCAGGCAGGTTGTTGACCCGATAGAACAGGCGCGGACCCTGGCCCGCCTCCTCGACGGCGGCGGCCTCGTGCACGCCGCGGCGCAGGCGCACGTTGCCCGCGACCGCCATCACGCCGTTTTGCCGCTCGCAAAATCCGTAGACCGTCGGCGTGTTGTAGCCTGAGTTGACCAGCGCGAATCGCGGCATCCCCCGCTTGCGCTCCTCGGCGAGCAGACCCGCGAGCGCTTTCCACGCGACCGAATCGCCGTCGAGCGTGTCGCCGGGAAACGCGCGGTGGTCGAGACTCCAGCTCTCAAAATCCCGGCCCCAGGCCACGATCTCCGCCTCGATGCGGTCGGCCTGCACGTCAACGCCAAGCGTGACGAGCAGCGGGCGCGCGTCTTTCGGTAGCGTCCCGCGCTCGTAGCCCTCCTTGCGCGCCTCGATGATTTCGGGCCGGATCGACACTCCGCGCTGCTCCCACGTCTCGCCCAGGACGGTGTTGACGAACGCCTGCTCTTTCAGCGGGTCGTGCCCGGCCGTGATCCACTCGCGGCAGATCGCCTCCCAGCTCATCATGCCGATCGGGCTGTAAAGCGCCGAGACGTGGTAACTGCGGTAATTGGGCTCCTCGGCCTCGGCAGTCGCGCGCCACTCGCCGCGCGGGAGAAACCAAGATTTGTCGGCATTCGTCCAGGCGCCGCCGCACTTCTCGCATTCGTAGTGCACGCTCTCGCGGATCAGGCGCCCCATTTCGTCGCGCTCAAACTTGAGGGCGTAGACCGTCTCGCCGTCCCGCTCGTAGCGCCAGCGAAGCGGCTGCATGTGCCCGCAGTGCTTGCATGGCACGTAGTAGTAGCGCTGGTCGCCGCGGCGGAACGCTGGGGCGACGCGGGACGTTTCGGCGAGAGTGGGGGAGCTGGTCAGCAGGATCTTGCGCGTCAGCTCATAGTCGGACGTTCGCTTGATGCCGAGCGTCAGCGGGTCGCCCTGCTTGCCGACCTCGGCCGGCATGTCGTCGATCTCGTCGCCGTAGAAATACCGGATACCATACGTCCGCAGTTTCGCCGAGACGCGGGGGCCGACCGCCATGAGGAAGCCGCCCGGGAAGTCCTTGCGCGCCTTCGTGTCGCCGGTTTTCTTCCCGTGCGCCTTGATGCTCTGCGCGCTGATTTTGTGCGCAAGGCCGGCGCTCTCGATCATAGCGTCAACGCGCGTCTCGAGGACGCTCTGCGCCATCTCCTTGTCGGCGCTCATAAACAGCGTCGGTCCTGGGGCCACGTCGATGATGTAGCCGAACCAGTTTTCGGCGATCCCGACCGTGGCGCCGATTCGCGATCCCTTCATCACGACGACGGTCTGCACAGGACTCGTCGCGCTCAAGCAGTCGGCGATCTCGCGCAGGTACGGCGTTACCTCCCAGCGGTAGGGTCCAGGGAGCGGCGTCACGCCCGAGCGGAGGATCCTGTGCTCGGCCGCCCAGTCGGAGACGAGCAGGTCCGGGATCCGCTCGGGCAGCAGCGCCGCGATGTCCTCTGCGAGCTCGAGGTCCATGCGGGCGCGCTCGGGGCCGAACACGTCCTCGTATAGCGCTTCCTGATCAGCGAGCTCCGCGAGCGCTGCAGTCACGCCGTCTGCCCCATGGCGCGCTCGGTGGTCAAGCCCTCGGCAACCGCGGCCTGCTTGAGCGCGCGGATTGCGTCTGCCAGCTCTGCGTCGAGCACCGCACGGATCTGCGGCGCACGGCCGCCCGTGTCGAACACGGCCTCGAGTTTCGGCGCGAGCCGGGTGCCGAGCGTTAGCAGGCGGTCCTGGTAGGCGGCGCCGAGGCGTCCGAGCGCTGCCTGCACCTTCGAGCGCTCGATCACGCGGCCGGCCTCGCGGGCGAGTTTCGCCTCCGTCGCCCGGGCCTGCGCGTTGATCCGCCGGATCTCGGCGCGCTCCTTGGGGCCGATCAGGCCCACGAGCGCTTCGAGCGCCTTTCCGGCGTCGGCGGGATCGAGGCCGTGAAAGCCGAAGGGTGCCGCTGGCGGCGCATCCTTGCTGGCCGTCGCCGCGCGCGTCGGCTTTCGCTTGCCGCCGGAACTGGCGAGGTAGGCGGCATTTTGCGGCTGATCCGTGTCGAGCAGGCCAGCGTCCACGACGAGACGGCCGCGGCGTACAGCCTGGGTGACGGCGGCCCGGGAAACCTTGGCCGCGCGCGCAAATGCGGCCGATGTAAGGCGAGGCATAATGCGTTAACTGTAGCACCGTTAACTTAACACTGTCAAACCTCAGTGCGCGACAGCCGAGCGGCACACGCCTACCCTCGGAGAAAGCGGCGCCGGGACAGTACCTTTTGGCACGCGAGTTGCATTCTGCACAGCTACACAGCAAATCAGCCGCACAAGCACACCTATAGGAGTGGTCGCTTGCACAAATGACACGCCGAACTACGTCCACGCGTGCGCGCACACGCACGTTACGTACTGTGCAAGTGTGTAAGTGTGATGGGACATGCGCCCTCTTATATATATACATACATTAAAAGGAGTTAGTGAGAGTGTGGGGCCGCGCGGGGGCTGCACAGAACTACACGGCTTACACAGACAGGGGTGTAGATATAGGTGTCTCGGCGCTCCCACGCGCTACCATAACGCTACTTATTTGACAGCATGACGCATCCGGTGTATGATGGTTGTGGCGGTTATGCGATAGTGGTAGTAGAGAGCCGCCAAAGGGGTGTGTAATGGTAGCAAAGTTGTTTGTCTATCTGAGCGGAGAGGATCGTGACCGGGTAGCGGCTGCCGCAAAAAAGGAGCGGATCGCCTTGAGCGCCTACTGCCGGTCGGCTATCATGTCGCGCGTCGAGCGCGGAGAACTGGAGGCGAAGCCGGTCAATCTGTTTGGCGGCGAGGAGGCCGAGGCGTGACACAGATACCATGCAGCGCCGACGTGGAGCCCGACAAGGGCTATTTCGAGAACGGCCGCCTCTTGCGGATGCTCGGCCAGCGCGTTACCTACGAGAGTGGCGTCTACATGATCTTGACGTGTCGGCCCGGATTCAAGCAGGCTCGCTTCTGGCGAACGATGCTTGGGCTTGGCAGGGGCGGAAAGTTTGCTCGGGAGATCCGGGCCTACGATGGTGATCGCTACTGGTCTGATGAACAGGTGCTGGGCGCGTGGACGATGCACCACGGCAGGACGCACGACAATCACTGGTCAGAGATTGCTGGGCGGGAGGTGTGGGGGAGTAATTGCTCGTGTGTCCGCTGACAAAAAGGCCCCGACACTTGCCGGGGCCTGCTCCTGCGCCTTACTGCTTTTTCCCGCAGGGACGGCGGCGCCTCGCGTTGCGGGAGCCCCTGGGGCGCGAGAGCTACCGCACCGCCTCGATCTCCGCCGGCGTGTCCGAGTACTTGCTGACCGTGCCCGTCGTGATGTCCTTTCTCCACGTTCCGTCCGCCTTGACGTAGAAGATGCTCCCGGCGACAACCGCGTAGTCCGATGCCGCGGGCTCGTCGAGCAACGCCGTCTGCGCCCCGGCCGCCGCGAGGTCCAGCGCCCGCACCTTGAGCGTGCCCCCCGCGTCCCACCCGATGTATAGCGCATCACCGTCGACCTTGGCGTCCGGCAGCCACGCGCCACTTGATACCTCGGCCGTCTGCGGGTAGCTGGTGATTATGGTGCCCGCGAAGCGGTAGATATGCGCATCGTCGGTGTACAGGTTTTCCGCGAGCCGCGTCCAGGCGTAGTACGGCCCTGCCGAGTCGCAGACGGCCTCGGTCCCGGGCGACACATAGAGCGGGCCGTCAGGGTCGAGTGTGATCTCCGTCGCGCCGAGCTGCATCCCCATGTCGCGGATCTGGTAGAGCGTGCCGGCGTGCTCGATCACAAACCCCGCCAGGCCCTCGAAAAACAGGATTGCGTTGCCGTCACTCGATAGGTCAAGCGGGGGCGTCGCGTCCGGGTAGCTGACCCAGTAGCGGCGGCCAGCCGGGACCGACGTTGCATGCCCCGAGAACACGGCGCCCGACGGCGTGACGTAGAGCCGCGACGGGCCGGGGATATCCGCGTCGCCCGACATGAGCAGATCCGCCCCGTCCTCAAGCGCGACCCGGTGCAGGCTGTTGCCGGCGACGTAATAGACGTGATCGGCGGTCGTGCGCGCCAGGTCCAGCCGCGCGGGCGTGGGCACGTCGAGCATGGCGCCGGTCCCCATGTCGATGAGGCTTGCGCCCTGGTCGTGCACGATGAGCAGGCGATCCGCGCGCAGCTCGGCCGCCTGAGACACGAGCAGCGTGACCGGCTTGCCCTCGGCGTCGGTAAACTCGACCGGGCCGACGTAGCCGGGCGCAAGTTTCGCGAGCTCGCCGCCTACCAGGGACGCGGCGCGAGCGGAACGCCCGGCGCCCGCGGTCTGGAGAAACAGGCCCGTAGCGTCTGTCACCGCGGCGCGCACCGGACGGCCGGCGTCGTCGCTGGCCGGGTCGCAGGCTGCGAAGAGAACCAGAATGGTACAGAAAGCGATAAGGGAACCGATACGGTACATACGTGGCCTCCTATGACAGTTTAGCATGCGGCTCTGCCGCAGTCGTCCAAAAGTGGCGGACTGCCGCGTGGGCGCGGTGGACCTGGTTGACATGGTCGATGTACGCCCGCCGCATGAATGCCCTCCAGTCGTCGAGCGGCACGGCGACGTAGACGCGCGGGCAGTCGAGACAGCGCAGCATCGGCAGTAGATCGGGCTGGTACGTGATCGCTGTGAGCGTCGTACAGTGGCAGAACGGCATCGGCGAACTGTCGAGCCGTGGCCGCGGTCGTTGGTGCAGACCGATATCCGGGTGAATCGTGAGCATGGCGGGGCCTCCATTTCGGAGGGCATTGTCACGCGGCGTCCCTGTCGGCGCAACGGTCAATTTCTTCCATAAGGCGGTCAATTTCTCCAATCTGTGCGGAGGGGTCGGCGCCAGCTTCGTATAATGTATAATCAGAAGTCGACTTAAAGGGCAGCGTGCCGCTGTAGCCGCGGCTCGGCTGCTCGCCCTCGATGCGGGGCGCTCGGGACCGGTGACGCGCCGGCGCGGGCGGTGGTCCCTGGGGCGTCGGGCCACTCAAATCAGCTTCGGCCACGATCGGGAGGCCGCGCTCGATAGCCTTGATGATGACCTTATTGTTGCTCCACTCGCGCCCCGCGGCGATCCTGCCGACCTTGTCGAGCAGCGAGAGCGGGAGCCTCACAGAAAAGCTCTTGTAATCCGAATCTGCCATCCCTGTACCCTCCGCAACATATTCTAACCACTTCTGTTATCGGCGTCAAGGTGCGAACATGTTTTTTTGAGAGTTGACAAACATGTTCAAACATGGTAAGGTGGCAGCATGGAAACGACGGAAACAGCCTATGCGACCTTTTCGATTCGGCTTCCTGGCGAGCTCGTGAAGGCCGTTGAACAGGTCGCCATAGAGAAGGTTTGGAGCCGGAACAGGACTATCGAGCAGGCGATCCTGAAGGGCCTCCCGATGCTGGAAACCGAGGCCGCCCGTGGCTGAAAGCATGACCATCAAGCAGATCGCGGAGTTGTGCGGGGTAGGCGAACAGACGGTCCGCGACTGGATAAAGGCTGGCACGGCTACCGGGTCAGCTGCCCCAGAAATCGTGTCAGCGTCGCTCAAGCTCTCGGAGGCGGGCCACGGACGCCCCGCCATGCTCGACCTCCCCGAAACGCTCGCCATTATCCGCGCCGGCGGAAACAACACGCTGGCCGACCTGCTCGCCGACAACGCCCGTCGCAAACCCGCAATCACGCTGGACGAGCCCGCCCCCGCGACAGACCCGCTCGCCGTCCGCTGGATCGTTGGCGAGCGCGCCGTCAAGGCTGGAATCGCAACCCCCGCCGAGGCCCGCGCCTTCATGGGCCTTCCCGCCCTCCTATCCCTTCCCGAGTCCACCATGCCGCACGCGCAGCCCTACCGCGGCCACCACGGCTACCTGCAGCCGGTGTCCTACGAGCGCGGCCGCAACACGCTCATGGTCTCGGTCGCTTCCGCCTTCCCTGTCAGCGCCGCGACGCTGGAGAAATACCTCGGCGCCTCGCGCATGACCTTTCTGCGCTGGGGCGAACGGCTGGGCTCCCGGCCGCCCTGGACCCGCGAGCAGGCAATCGAAATCTGGTCCGCCATTCACCGCAAGCGGCTGCCCGAGTAGCCGGAGGAGTTCGCCGTGAACCAGGTGCATGTTAGCGCCCCGATGGTCCGTGTTTGCGCGTGGTGCCAAAGCGTGATCGGCAGCGACGACGCCCCGACGCCGCACGTCTATGAGAGCAAGCCCGGCGGCCCACTGGTGACGCACGGGATCTGCACAACCTGTCGCGACAAGCACTTCAGGCTGCCTGCCCGCCAGACCTGCGACCACTGCCGCGCGCCGCTGGTCCGCGACGCCGCCGGCTGTTGCATGGCGTGCGGGCTGGCGCAGCTCGAGGAGGTCAGAGCATGAGCACGGCACTGATAGGACCGATGGGAACAGTCGGCGGCACTATGGTCGGCCGCGAACAGCACGGCCACTACGGGCAGAACCGCGGCCACCACGACGGGTCGCAGAACGGGCGCACTCGCGTCCACGACGAGGCGATCCGCGAGCTGCGCCTCAAGCGCGTTTCGGTGCAGGAGATTGCCGAAAAGGTCGGCGTCACGACGGGCACCGTGCTCAACGTCCTAAAGCGCCTCGGTATGCAAGGCCAGAAGTACCGCACGCGGTTCAACCGCAAGAGTGTCCCGGGCGAGCGGATCAGCACGATCGAAACAGCCCTCGACGAATACGACGGGCTCTATATCGAGCGCGCCGACATGCCCGACGGAAGCGACGGATACCTCGTCACGATCAATAACGAGTTTCCCGGCATGGCGTGCTCAACGGTCCCGGCGGCGATCAAAAGCGCGATAGCCGCGCTCGGCGAGCGGGAGTGCACGCGGGGAGGGCGGGCATGATCGAGATAGGCCCGAATCTCGCGCAGGCGCTTGTCGCCTTGGCGTCTGTTGCCGTGGCTGCCCTGATCGTGTGGGCGGCCCGGAAATGACAGGCCTCTTGTCGCTCGCTATTTTCCTGATTCCGCCCATGTGCGCCGCGTTCGCCGGCCGGGCGATCAAACGCGGCGACTTCGGCTGGGCGGGCTACTGGATCGGGCTCGCGCTCATGGGCGTTGCGGCCTACGCGACCGGGAGGCTGCTGTGACCATCCGCGCCTACCACGACCCCGAGCCCTACGAGTGGGAGGGCGCGCCCTACGGCCGCTGCGCCGGCTGCTCGATCGTGCGACCGCTCAAGGCGGGGATCTGTCGCCAGTGCACGCGCGAGCGAGCAGAGGCCCCGGCCCAGCGCGTCGTCGAGTACCAGGAGGCGTCGCTATGGTAAGGCGCTTTTTCTGCCGGGCAGGCGATTGCGCGTGGGCCGTGCTCATCATGGCGCTGCTCGCGCTCGCCTGGGTCGCGTCGCGGGTCTCGCGCAAGTTTCGCGAGGACTGGGAGAGTTGGACATGAGCGAACACACGGGAGGCACTTGGCGGCCGAGCACGAAAAGCGGCGGCGCGATCGTCTCAGACATCGTGCTTGACGAGCCGTACCTCAATACCGGCCACAACGAAACGGAATACTACGGCGGGCACCTGATCGCCGAGAGCGTGCGCGCGAACAATCGCCCGATCATCGCCGCTGCCCCCGAAATGCTCGCGACTCTCGACGCCGTGCGCGACCACCTCTGGGCGCGCCTGTGCGACATGAACATCACTGACCGCGCCGACCATCCGGTCGCGCGCCTGTATCTGCGCGTCGAGGCCGCCGTCGAGCTCGCGCGCCACGGGAGGCCCGCATGAGCACGTTTCTGCTTTTCATGGCTGGCGTCTGGATTCTCTGCCTTCTGTTCGCACTCGCGCTAAACAAGGTCGGCTCCGGCGACCCTCTGCCGCCCCCGCGGCCCAGGAGCGTAGCCGAGATCGACGACTCCGATGTCGTGTGCGAGGGCTGCGATCTGTTCACTGCCGCGACGTTGCTCGACCTGGCGCGTCGTGAGCGTGGCCGCGTCGTGCGGCTGCGCCACCAGGGGCGGGTCTACGAGGTGCGCCGGCCGCGGTGGGGGCGGGCGAGCGTGAGGGCGATTAGCGGCTGAGGCCGCGGGAGGAAATACATGGCCGAGTTGACCGAAATGGAGCGGGCTCAGATCCGGCGCATTAACGCGGACGCGAGCATCGCGGAGATCAAGCTGGAGAAAGAAAAGCTGTCGCTCAAGCGGTACGAGGACGTGGCGCAACTGCGGGGCGCCTACGACCTGATGGGTGAAATCGAGCGCAGGTTCGCACCCGCGCCATCACAGCGAGACGAGGATGCTGTCACCTATCGCTGTCTCAGGGGGACGTTCGCGGACATCAAGTCCGAGGTCTGGAATCGCCTGAAGATGGCGCACATGGGGCTGGAGCGGTAGACGGCTGCTGGTGCAGGTCGCGGGTCCGATTCCCGCGGGCCGCAAGATGGGCGAGGAGGAATGGCTTGAAGATAGACGAGGGCTTCCGTTCGTTGATCCCGCCAATTCGCGACGAAGAGCGCGGCCTGTTGGAACAGAGCATCAAGGCAGACGGATGCCTCGATCCACTCATCGTGTGGCTTGAGGAGGATACCCTTCTCGACGGCCACAACCGCTATGAGATTTGCCAGCGGCTCGGAGTCGAGTTTCAAGTGGCCCATGTATCGCTTCGCTCGCGCGAAGATGCGGAGGATTGGATCGACGCGCACCAGCTCGGCCGGCGCAACCTGACGCCCGACCAAGCAGCCCTGATCCGTGGGCGGCGGTACAACAGGCTGAAGAAGGCGCCGGGCGAGCAGAACTCACTCCGACAAAGTGGCGTAGTGGACGGCCCAACGTCGAAACGACTCGCCGTTGAACACGGCGTGACTTCACGCACCATCGAGCGCGACGCCGCGTTCGCGCGGGACGTGGAAATCGTGAAGGCGGTAGAACCAGAGATCGAGCAGCACATCGTTCGCGGAGATGGACCGACGCGCAGGGCAGTTCACGAGGCCGCTGCGGTTGTCGCCACAAATCCAGAGGAAGCGAGGGCGGTGCTATCAGGAGAGAAGGCGGAGAGCGCCCACAGTGTAGGACGCAAGGAGGTTAGCCATGAACTGAGAGAGCTTGAGGGAACAGTGGTTGACGAAATGTTCGTCACCATCACAAGGCGGCTCAAGTCGATCAGGAAGAAAAGCATCAAGCGATACGTCTCTGAACTGGTCGAGAAACTTACCGCGTGGGGCGACAGCCTGTAGGGGGAAACATGGAGCGAGTTCTTGAGGAATTGAAGGAAGACAGCCTATTGAGGGCGGTCGGATCAAACGAGGGCGTCAACGGGAGGAATGGAATCTCCAAGGTTGCACGCTATCACTGGAAGAAACTCGAAGAGGCCGGCGTCTTCAAGATGATTCCGAAAAAGGATCTGATGCTCGACCTTAATTACCAGCGCGAAATCAGAGCAAAGGGAAAGACGCTCGAAATCGCGCGCGAGTTCTGGTGGCCGGCATTCGGGACCCTTCATGTCGCGGACACCGTCGACGGCTACTTTGTCGTTGAGGGCGGGCGCAGGCTGAGGGCCGCCAATCTCCGCGACGACATCGACAAGCTGCCTTGCATGGTTTACCAGATGGGGGCTACCAAGGAAGAGGCTCTCGCATTCTGGAAGATCAACACTTCTCGCATTCGCTGCTCTGCATACGAGGACCACAAGGGAGCGCGCGTCGCGGGAGTCGAGATCGCTATGCTCGCCGACGATTTGGTCAAGAAGCACGGCTACGAGTTCGCCCCGGGGAGCCCGCGTGGCCTTCAAACAACGGCGATCAAAACAATCTACTGGATGATCCAGAGGAACAGGGCCGCCGCCGATCAGACGTTCGGACTCCTGGCAGAGGTGGCGCAGGGGACACCGATCGCGTCCAAGGAACTGAAGGGACTCTTCTACGTCGTGCAGATGAATCCTTCCGTGGACTTCCGTAGCTTCCCGCTGGACAACATGATATCGGTCGGGATCGAGGGACTTCGGCATCAGATCAACAAATTCGTGCTCATCGGTTCAACACGAGCAGACCACGTAGCCTGCGGGCACGCGCTACTTTCCATTCTGAACAAGGGGCAAAAAAAGACCCGCGTCATTCTGCCGCCCATGATGAGTTCAAAGTAATAGGCGCAGATCGACGTGCCGGATTCGCGATTCGAGCGCGCAAAAAGCATCCTCGCCGCCAGCCCCGATCGCTACTTCCCGGGCGGCGAGTTCCGCGGCGCCGACTACTGGTGGAGCCGCAGGCCGGACGATCACACGCCAAGCTGTCACATGGTCGACGGCGGGCCAGCGGTCAAGGATTTTGGCGACGACGGATTCCGCGGCTCTGTGCTCGACGCCTACGCCGAGCGCGAGGGCGTGACCGTCGCCGACGCCGTCGCCCGCCTCGTGCCGGACGGCGCAGATTCCGCGCCCTCGGCGGTTTCCCCACGCCGGGAACGCACGCGCAAACCCAAGGTCGAGCCGGTGCTCCCGGTGCCCGCCGATCGCCTGAAATCGCTAAACGCCGCCGCCGCCGATGCGTGGTACGTCGAGCGGCACGGGCATCCGGTCAAGGGCTGGCGCTACGTCGACGCCGAGGGGCGCGTGCTGTTTTGCGTCGTCAGGTACGAGCGCGAGGGGCACGGCAAGGCGATCCTCCCCTGGTACTACGGCACGGACGGCAAGTGGCACAACGGGCAGGCTTACGAGAGCGACCGCCCGCTCTACGGGCTCGACCGCCTCGCGGCGCAGCCGGACCTGCCCGTGCTCGTCGTGGAAGGGGAGAAGTGCGGGGACGTTCCGGTGCCGGGCTACGTCGTCGTTACGTGGGCCTCGGGCAGCTCAGCGGTCACAAAGGCCGACTGGTCCCCGCTGGCCGGCCGCAACGTGACGATCTGGCCGGACGCCGACGAGCCGGGTGCCAAGGCCGCGCGCGCGATCAAGCAGCGGCTCCCGCAGGCTGTCGTGCTCACCTCGCCGACAGACAAGCCGGCTGGCTGGGACATCGCAGACGCCGCGGCCGAGGGCATCGACCTCGTCGACTTCATCAACAGCCACCTGCCGCCCCCGCCCGCCGAGACATCTGCCTCCGGCGAGCCGCGCCCGTTTATCTGCCTCGGACACGACGCCGCGGAGCACCATTTCCTTTTGTGCCCCCGGCGCGTTCCGTTCGAGATCCCGCTGGGCCGCTTCTCAGCTTCCCAGCTTGGCGAGCTTGCGCCGCTGGCCTGGTGGTCTCAAAACAATTTCGTCGGCGATCAGGGGAGCATCAAGGTCGCGCCCGCGCAGGACCACGTCATAGCCGAGTCCACTGCGGCCGGCGCGTTCCGCCTCGAGGTGCTGCGGGGCGTCGGCGTCTGGCTTGACCGCGAGCGAATCGTGATAAACGACGGGCGACAGATCGTGCTCGGCGACGGAACGCGCATCCCCTACGATGCCTTCGAGGGCGAGGCGTACTACGCGAGCAGCGGTCGCGTCGAATTCGGCGACATGTCGGGCGACGGGAACAGCGACGAGGACGGCAAGGCGCTCGGACGCCTGTTTATGCTGCAGGCGTTCCGCGCGCCCGTGCAGGCGGCCTCCGCGCTCGGCTGGGCGCTCATCGCGCCGTTTGGCGGCCTGCTCTCCTGGCGCCCGAATATCTGGATCACCGGCCCGAAGGGCGTCGGCAAGAGCAGCCTGCTCAAGTACGTCCGCGAGGTCGTGGGCCCGTTCGCACACACAGGCGCCGGCATGGACACGCAAGCCGGGATCCGCCGCACGTTGAACCGCGACGCTCGCCCGGTCGTGCTCGACGAGGCCGAGGCGCGAAACAAGCGCGAAAAGGAAAACATCAGCGGGCTCTTGAGCTTGGTGCGCAACTCCGCCGGCGACGGCTCCGGCTACGTGACGCAGGCGCGGGGTGACGGGGTTGTGCAATACCTGATCCGCTCATGCTTTTGCGTGGCTGCCGTGAACGTCGCCGAGGCGGACGCGGCGCAGGCGAGCCGCTGGGTGATCTGCGAAATGCAACGGAGCACCGCGGAGGGCGAGCGCGAGAAAATACGGAGGTCGGCGGAGTTGTACCGGGCGTTGCTCGGGCACGACTCCGGAAGGTTTCGCCGCCGCATTTTCCGAGCGCTCCCGCGCGTGCTCGCTGACATCGCGTATCTGCGCGAGGGGATCGCGAGCGTCGTCGGCGACCAGCGCAAGGGCGACGTGTACGCGCCCCTGCTCGCCGCGGCGTGGGCCGTGCAGTCGAGCGAGCCGATTTGCAGCGACGCCGGCATGGCGTGGCAGGCTCCGCTCGTCGCCCAGCTCAGCGAGGGCGACACGGGCGCGACGCTCGAGGACGAGGACCGCGTGATCGAGCACATCATTGGCGCGCAGGTGCGGCTCGACGACAACACGACGCGCACGATCGCGGAACTGCTCAAGCGCGCGTCGACCGGGCAGGACGACAGGGCCGGCGACGCGCTCTCGCGGCTCGGGCTCACGTTCTACAGGGACCACCTGGCCGTCGCGACTCAGAGCGAGCGGCTGCAGACGGTGCTCGCCGACACGCCGTATGCGATGGGCTACGACGCGCAGCTACGGCGCAACAAGCTGTGCGTCAACGCCGGGGAGGGCAAGATCGTGCCGTTTCTCATGGGCCGTCGTCGCGCGCGCCTGCTGCGCTGGACGGAGTTTCGGGCAGCGTACCTGGAGGGGGAAGAGTGACGCGAATAGCGGACCTGTTCTGCGGCGGCGGGGGCGAGACGCGCGGCATCGTGCAGGCCGCGGCCTCCGCCGGCCTCCGGCTCGACCTTGCGGCCGTCAACCACTGGCTGGTCGCCATCGAGACGCACAAGCTCAACTTCCCCGACGCGAGGTCCTACTGCCAGGACCTCGCCACGCTGAACCCGCTCGACGTGTTCGCGCCCCGGGACCGCGTCGACCTGCTCTGGGCCTCACCAGAGTGCACCCATCATAGCATCGCCCGGGGCGGCCGACCGCGGAGCGACCAGAGCCGGGCGAGCGCCTGGCTCATCCTCAAGTGGCTCAGCGAGCTCTACGTGCGCCGGGTGATCGTCGAGAACGTGCCCGAGTTCGTCTCGTGGGGGCCGCTCGGGGCCGACGGAAAGCCGCTGGCGTCCAAGAAGGGCGCCACGTTCCAGGCGTTCGTCGCGGCGCTGCGGGCCATGGGCTACACTGTCGAGTGGCAGGTGCTCTGCGCCGCCGACTACGGCGACCCGACGACGCGCCGGCGGCTGTTCCTGCAGGCGGCCCGTGGCGGGGCCCGCATCCTCTGGCCGGAACCAACACACGCCCGGGAGCCGGGACTGTTCGGGGCGCAGCCGTGGCGCTCGGCCGGCGAGATCATCGACTGGAGCATCCGCGGGCAGAGCATCTTTGACCGCAAGCGCCCGCTCGCGCCCGCTACCCTGCGCCGCATCGAGGCCGGGATCCGCCGGTACTGGGGCGCGTGGGCCGAACCGTTCCTGCTCATGCTCACCCACGGCGGGCGCGTTCAGTCGGTAGACGACCCGCTGGCTACGGTCACGGCGGCGCACCGCGGCGAGGTCGGGCTTGTGCAGTCCTTCCTCGTGCCTCACTACGGCGAGCGCGACGGCCAGGAGCCGCGGACGCACGCGATCGGCGAGCCCTGCCCGACGATCCCCGCAAGTGGGGGAGGCAAGTTCGGACTCGTCGAGCCGTTCATTCTGCACCAGGACGCGCCCGGGGCCCCGCGGCGAGTGAGCGATCCAGTGCCGGCGATCCGCGCCCGCAACGGGCACGGCCTCGTGCGCCCGTTCATTGTCCCCTACTACGGCACCAGCGGGCCG
The DNA here is from genome assembly GCA_035685585.1 of Coriobacteriia bacterium. GTDB lineage: Bacteria > Actinomycetota > Coriobacteriia > Anaerosomatales > SLCP01 > DASSAH01. Next base: position 8,615 of record DASSAH010000346.1, on the reverse strand, counting down.
CTCGCGATCGCTGACCCGCTCGACACCGTGACGACTCGCGACCGCTTCGCCCTCGTCGACGGGGAGCCCTACACGCTGGACATCACGTTCCGCATGCTGCAGCCACACGAGCTCGCCGCGGCGCAGGGGTTCCCGGTCGAGCACCGTTTCGCCGGGACGAAAACCGACCAAGTGCGTCAGATCGGCAACGCGGTCCCGCCCGGGCTCGCGCGTGCGCTGACGCTCAGCACCGTGGGGGCCGCATGAACCACGAATCCGCGCTGCTCAAGCGCTTTCTCCTATGGTCCACGCGCCAAGGCTGGCGGCTTTTCCGCAACTCCGTCGGCGTCGGGTTCGTCGGCCGCGAGCTTCGCAGCTACCCGTCGAGCACGCGGTCGGGCGCGGCGGTGATCTACGAGATTGCCGGGCGCCGTATCCGGTTCGGTCTGTGCGAGGGCTCGTCAGACCTGATCGGCTGGCGCAGCGTGCGGGTGACAGCGGAAATGATCGGCTCACAGATCGCGCAGTTTTGTGCTTGTGAACTGAAAACAGAGAACGTGACGACGACGAAAGAGCAGATCAACTTTCTCGCCCAGGTGCGCAAGGCGGGCGGGTTTTCGACGGTCGTGCGCGAGAAGGGCGGGGCGTTCGAGTTTGACAAGGGCGGGAGCCCGGTGGAGGTAGGAGAATGACGCGGTGTTCAAATTGCGGATGCGAGCGGACATTGATGATCGTCGGCGCGAAGCTCAAGGATCAAGCGGACGGAATCACGCTCGGGCTCCGGGCAACCTGTGTGCCATGCCTGTTGAAGCTCGTCAAGTGCGACGTGCGCATGGAGGACATGGTGCGGCTCTACGAGGTCATCGAGTGAAACTCATCACCTGCGAGTTTGACTACGACGACGGCCGCGCCCCGAGCGCGCACGCCGGAGCCTACGCGGAGCTCTCCCGCGTGTTCCGCGCCTCGTGCGCCCGCAACATGCCCGGCGTCACGTTCGAGGAAATCAAGATGCGCCCGCCCGCCGGAATCCCCGGCAAGCGCACGGCGTACACGAGCAATAACGCGAAGCTGCGGGAGTGGGAGAAGGCGGTACGCGCAGCGGGCGAGCCGCTGATCCTATCCGACTGCGACATGCTGTGCTTGCAGAGCGTCGAGGATGCGTTCCACCTCGCCGAGTGGGGAGGCTACGAAACGCCGATCGACCAGCCGTGGGACATCGCCTACACCCAGACCAGCAATCCGCGCCTGCCTATCAACGGCGGCGTCATCTTTGTGCGCCCGACCGCCGCGGCGAAAGCGTTTTTCCGCCGCTGGCGCGAGGTCGACCTGCAGATGTATCGCGACCCCGTTTTCCACGAGCCCTGGCGGCGCGCGACATGCGGGATGAATCAGGCGAGCTTCTGGTATCTCGTGAAAAAAGAGCTACCACAGATCGGCGCCCGCGTGATCGCGCTGCCGTGCCGCGAGTGGAACGCCTGCCAGGACGACTGGGCGGACATCGGCCCCGAGTGCCGCATGTTGCACGTCAAGGGCACGCTGCGATGGGCCGTGCTTGGCTCGACGCCGGTCGAGGATCTGCCGCCCGAGCTCCGCAAGGCGGCGCGGATCTGGAGGGAGTACCGCGATGCCACGCTCTGAGCCCCGCGCCCACCGCTGGGACGCGATCCTGTCCCGCCTGCCCGCAGACCGCGCGCTCGTCGGCGCCGAGGTCGGCGTCTGGCAGGGCCGCCTCTCGGAGCGCCTGCTCGCGGCCCGGCCCCGGCTTCGGCTCTACATGGTCGACCGCTGGCTCGCGCCGCCGCCGGAGGACAGCTACTACGCCAGCGGGGCGCAGATGGCGAGGCACCCGCAGCGGACGTTCGACCTCGCGCGCATGGAGGCCGAGCGGCGCACGGCGCCATGGGTCGAGCGGCGCTGCATCCTGCACATGGACAGCGTAACGGCCGCCGGCTGCGTGGCCGACGGCTCGCTCGATTTCGCTTTCCTCGACGGCGACCACTCCTACGATGGCGTGACGCGTGACCTGCGCGCGTGGGCGCCGAAGGTGCGGCCGGGCGGTCTGCTCTGCGGGCACGACTACGGGCGGCCGGACCAGGGCGCGGTACAGGCTGCGGTGACGGCGTTTCTCGGGCCCTGGGCCTACCGCGTCGAGCGCGGCGAGGAATGGACGTGGTTTTACGAGGTGAAGGCGTGAGCGGATTTTCGATAGAGCGGAATCGATTCGAGCGGCGCGGAGCTTTCGAGAGGCCGGCGGCTTCGCGCGCGATAGTCCTGCGCGCGTTTCGCTGGAAGGTCGGCGCTGGATTCTGGACTGGCCCGCGACGACACCTGCGGATTACGACGCTACGCCGCGGCAAGTGGCACATGTGGGGCTCGGAGCGCTGGTGTGACTGGCCGTCGACGACTAGCGCGGCTGGATTCAATCTCGACTTTGCGCGTCGCCTGACTATCGCAGCCGTGAGGTCCGCATGACACCAAACCTCCGCGCTCTCGCCGACGCAATCCACGACCTCGGCCATGGCGGGCGCCGCATCGCCGACACGCTGATCCGCCTCGCGGGCGCTGTCCCTCCGGGCCAGGCGATCGTCGACATCGGCCCGTATCTCGGGAGCACGACGGCCTACCTCGCTCTCGGTTCCGACCGCGAGATCCACGCCTACGACACCTGGGACGCGACGATCTGCGACCTGCGCGGCAAGGCGCGCCAGTATCACGGCCAGGAGTTGCCCGACGACCTGCTGCCGCTATTTATCGCGAACCTCGCGCCGTTCCGCCCGGTGCTCGGCGGCCTCGGCGGTGCGCAGTGGGACGCGCGGACGGTCATGCGCGCCCCGATCCTGGCGAACAAAGGCGACCTGTTCGACGCCGCCTATATCGGCGGCCCGATCGGCCTGCTCGTCGACGACATCGGCTGCGACGAGCGCTACACGCGCGCGAAACTTGCCACCTTCGGCCCGCACCTCGCATCGGGCGCGCGGCTCGTGCTCATGGATTTCTACTGGTACGAGAGCAAGGCGGGCGAGGCGTTCGACTACCAGCGGCGTCTTGTGGAGCGGAATCCGCGGGCGTTCCGGTTCGTCGAGCGCGACGGGATGGCGGCGGTGTTCGAGTGGGGAGGGGGAAGCGTTGCGTACTGAGCAGATCGGCGACTGCACGCTGTACCTCGGTGACTGCCTTGAAGTGCTCCCGACGCTGGGGCCGGTGGACGCCGTGGTCACGGACCCGCCGTATGGAATTGGGTATTCGCCCGGCGGCGGTGGAGGCGGAATCAGGCGTCGTGATCGTGATGGCTCGCGGTACGAAAAGCGGTTCACCGGCAAGGACATTGTGCGTGGCGACGAGACCGACTTTGACCCGGCGCCGATTATCGCGCTTGGCGTGCCGTCAATCCTATGGGGCGGCAATCACTATGCCGCACGTCTGCCAAAGTCCGCGCGCTGGCTTGTATGGGATAAGAGGCGCGGGACGACGGTCAATGACTTCGCCGATTGCGAGATGGCTTGGACGAACCTTGATGGCCCTGCGCGCCTCCTTGCCCATATGTGGAACGGTATGCTGCGCGACTCTGAGCGCGGTGAGGCGCGGGTGCATGCGACGCAAAAGCCCGTTGCGGTGATGGAGTGGTGTCTCAGTTTTGTTGCAGACGCGCAAATCATCCTTGACCCCTTCATGGGCAGCGGCATGACGGGCGTTGCGTGCGTCAACCTCGGCCGCCGCTTCATCGGTATCGAGATCGAGCCCAAGTATTTCGACATCGCGTGCAAGCGCATCGAGGCGGCATGGCTTAACCGCCCGCGCCTGTTCGAGCGCACAGAGTACGAGCAGCCGCAACTCACGGAGCACGAGGCATGATCCACGTCGGCGACGCCCTCACCATCCTGCGCACGATGCCCGACGAGAGCGTGCACTGCGTCGTCACGAGCCCGCCCTACTGGGGCCTGCGCGACTACGGCACTGGCACATGGGATGGCGGAGACCCTGAGTGCAAGCACAGCGTAGGCGGGCAGGTAGAGGACACGAAGGCCCCCGGCGCCATCACGACAGGCCAGCGCCCGGGCGTCGACGCCTCGATCTGCCGCAAGTGCGGCGCCCGCCGGATCGACCAGCAACTCGGCCTTGAGCGCACGCCCGAGGAGTACATCGACAAGATGGTCGCCGTGTTCCGCGAGGTGCGCCGGGTGCTGCGCAGCGACGGCACGGTGTGGGTGAACATGGGGGATAGCTACGCTACAAGCATGTTCTCGCACAACTCACTGAGAACTGTCGCGCAGCCGATGGGCGACTGGAGCAAGGAGGGGCAGCGCAGAGAGAAGGGTGAGCGTTCCAAGCACGGAATCACTACCGATGCAAGCCTGAAACCAAAAGACCTGTGCGGCATCCCCTGGCGGCTCGCGCTCGCGCTGCAGGCCGACGGCTGGTATCTGCGCGCGGACATCATCTGGCACAAGCCCAACCCCATGCCGGAGAGCGTCACCGATCGGCCGACAAAAGCGCATGAGTACGTGTTCCTGCTGTCGAAGTCGGCGCGGTACTTCTACGACTCGGAGGCGGTCAAAGAGCCAGGAATAACCACGCGCCCGGATCTGCTCGCGTTCGGCCCCCGCCCCGATGTTGGCTACACCGGACACATGCAGAACCGGAAGCGCAAGAAGGTCCCGGCCGGCTGGGACACGGTAGATCATGGGAGAGCAGGAAACGGCCGTTTCACAGACAAGCAGAGAGAGTCCGCCGCACAGATGCCCGGCAATTCACATCACGTCGTGGGATTCAACGACCGCTGGGATGCCACCGAGGAGAACGGGACAGCACCTCGTTCGCGCAACGCCCGCTCCGTCTGGACCATCGCAACGCAGCCCTTCCCCGAAGCCCACTTTGCCACGTTCCCCGAGGCCCTCGCCGAGCGCTGCATCCGCGCCGGGACCAGCGAGCGCGGCTGCTGCCCCGAGTGCGGCGCGCCCTGGGTGCGCGTGGTGGAGAAGTCGTATGCGCCCACCGAGCGAGCGCCAGCACCGAACAAGGGGCGACTCGGTGCATTTGGGGAGCGCGCTGCGAACATGACGCGGGACGGATTTGTACCCAACCGTGAGCCTACGCGCACCACCCTCGGCTTCCGCCCCTCCTGCTCCCACGACGGCGATCCCGTCCCCTGCGCCGTTCTTGACCCGTTCGCGGGCGCCGGCACGACGCTACTCGTGGCCGCGAAGCTGAACCGGCGAGGCGTGGGAATCGAGCTCAAACCGGAATACGCGGCGATGGCAGAGCGGCGCGTCAACGACGAGCTACCACTTTTCGCAGGAGCAAACGCATGACCTACACCTACCCGACGCGCGACGCCTACCTGGCCGCGCAGTACCGCGCGAACGCGGAGAAAATCGGCACGACCTGGGCGCGCGCCGCGAACATCTACGCCGTCGCCGACCGCGTGCAACAGCTCATCGGCGCCGCCCCACGCTTCGGGCTGTGTCACGGCACGCGCAACGGCTTCGAGCAGGCTATGTTCGCAGAGCTGCTCCCCGGCTGCGAGGTGCTCGGCACCGAGATCGCGCCGACCGCTGCGCAGTTCCCGCGGACGATCCAGTGGGATTTTCACGACCTGCGCCCAGAGTGGTCGGGTGTCGCCGATTTCGTCTACTCGAACAGCCTCGATCATGCAATGGATCCGCGACGCGCCGTCTCGAATTGGCTGCGCAGCCTGCGACCTCCGCTCGGCGTGCTGGTGATCGAGTGGGGCAGCGAGCACGAGCAGTCGAGCGAGACGGACCCCTACGGCGCGACGCTCCCCGAGTTGCTCGCGCTCATTGCCGAGTGCGGCGGCGAAGTCGTGGCCGTCGACGACGCGCGGGAGCGGCCGGAGCGGGTCAGCTATCTCAAGCTGGTCTACGTGCGCCATCGGGCGATTGACGACGACATGGTGCCGGAGGCCGTGCGGAGGATTCCGAGCATGGGCGGGCGCGAGATCGGGCGCGACCTGCGCGAGTGGGCCGCCGCCTGCCCGGACGGGAGCGCGATAGTCGAGCTGGGCTGCTGGCTCGGCGCGGGCACGGCGCAGATGGCGCTCGGGGTGCGGCACAGCGGGCGGAGCGTAGTCGTGCACGCCTACGATGCGTTCGAGGCGAGCGCGGGGGAAGTCGCGAAAGCGGCTGCGCATGGAGTTCGACTGCGCGATGGGCAGGACACGAGCGGGCGCGTGTTCGAGACGCTGCATGAGATCGGCGCGCTCGTCACGCTCCACAAGGGCGACATCCGCAAGGCTCGCTACGCCGGCCCGCCGATCTCCCTGCACGTCGACGACTGCTGCAAGCGCAACTACCTGTTTCTCCCCGCGCTGCGCACGTTCGGCCCGCACTGGATCGCGGGGCAGACCGTCGTCGTGCTCATGGACTTCTGGTATTTCGAGCGCCCGGGCGTAGACCGCGCGTTGCGGTTTCAGCACGACTGGATGGCGGAGCACGCCGGGTGCTTCGAGGTGATCCGAGAGCGCATGCCGGGCACGAGCGCGGCGGCATGGCGGTATGTGGGAGGGGAGCCGTGGCTGCGATAACCGCCGCCGACATCCTGCGCGCCTGCGATCTGCTGCGCAAGTGGCGCGACTCCGCCAGGCGCAACGGCAAGGACGACGCGGTCAAGGAAATCGAGCACGTCATGCGCGTGGTCAACGGGCTGTACGCGGAGGGGAAATAGCGTGCCCGCGCTGACCCTCCGCCCCTACCAGCAGGCCGGCCTCGACGCGCTGCGCGACGCGCTGCGCCGGCGCGTGCCGTCCGTGCTCTACGTCGCGCCGACCGGCTCGGGCAAAACCGTGCTCTATGCGACCATCGCGCGGGGCGCCGCGGCCCGTCATAACCGCGTCTACATCCTCGTGCACCGCCGCGAGATCCTCGAGCAGACGCTCCGCGCGCTTCACGGCCTCGGCGTCACGTCCGGTCAGATCGCGCCAGGCCGCCCGATGACCCTCGACACGATACAGACGGGCATGGTGCAGACGATTGTGCGCCGCCTGCATGCGCTCAAGCGGCCCGACCTGATCGTGTGCGACGAGGCGCACCACTGCCTGCAGGACAACTCCTGGGGCCGCGTAATCCGCTACTGGAGCGAGGTGCCACTCGTCGGGGTAAGCGCGACGCCGGCGCGGCTTGACGGCCGCGGCCTCGGCGAGACGTTCGCCGAGATGATCGTCGGCCCGTCGATCTCCCAGCTTGTCGCCGAGGGCTACCTTTCGCCGCCCGTAATTTTCCGCCCGCCCGAGGAGGTCACGGCCGAGTATCACGTCAAGCGGGGCGACTTCGACACGGCCGAGCAGCAGCGCGTCATGTCCGGCCGCAAGATCGTCGGCGACGTCGTTAGCCACTACCGCAAGCACCTCGACGGCCTGCCGGTGATCGTCTCGTGCGTCTCGATCGAGCACGCGCGCCTCATGGCGTCCGTGTTCGACGCGGCCGGCTACCGGGCCCGGACCGTTTGGGGCGACATGCCGCGCGAGGAGCGGGAGGCGGCGATTGGAGGACTCGGCGACGGCAGCGTGCAGGTCGTCACGTTCTGTGACCTGATAAACGAGGGCGTCGATGTCCCGGTGCTCGCCGGCGCGATCCTGCTGCGCCGCACGATGAGCCTCGCGCTCTATCTCCAGATCGTCGGCCGCGCGCTGCGCCCGTTCCCCGGCAAGGACCGCGCGGTGATCCTCGACCACGTCGGCAACTACTACCTGCACGGCCACGTGCTCGAGGACCGCGCCTGGTCGCTTGATTCGCAGAAGCGCGAGAAGGGCGAGCGGGCGCCGACGACCACGACCTGCCCAAAATGCTACGGAGTGTTCCCGGGCACGCCTCGACGCTGCCCGTCGTGCGGATTCGATCTGGCGGGGCAGGCGCCGCGCGATCAGAAAACGTGGCAGACGATCGAGGCCGAGCTCGTCGAGGCGGGAATACCCGACGCGGCGACGCACGCGGCGTTTATCGCGCGCACGCAAGCGATGACGCCGGCGGAGCGGCAGAAAGCGCTGCTCGGGAAAGCGTTCGAGCTGGCGCGCGCGGGCAGCGACGACGGGCGGCGCGTGGTCGACGCGCTGGCGCAGGCGGTCGGGTACAAGCGCGGGAAGTGGGCGCAGTTCGCATGGCGCTACGTCAAGGACAAGATCGAGGTAGGGAGGTAGGCACGATGCAGAAGGTATCGAGACCGGCGACAAGTTTCCGCCCGCGCGGAATGATGGCGGCGCTCCTCGCGTTCGCCGAGGCGATGCGGGCGCAGTCGGGCATGCTCCAGCGGCGCACCCGCAAGATGCCGGGCTGGGAGCCTGGCAGGAGCGACGACAAGGGCCGGCACCCGGGCGCTTTTGGCGCGCAGGGCACGGACGATCTGCGCCGCTTCTCGTGGACGCGCTACAAGCGCTGGCGGCGCAGGCTGACGCGTGACAAGAGCTACGCCGCTTTCTGCCGTGCGGTGAGTGCTGGCGAAGCGACCACAACGCGACGGACCGACGGCCTGCGGCGCTACGCCTTCCCGGCCGGCTACACGGGACCGCTGACGCCGCAGGAGAAGCGGCGCCGCGGGCTCCGCGAGGCGTGCGCCGCGGCCGGTATGGCGGTGCGGGGGATAAACGCATGATCGGCCCGCTCGCTGACGAAATCGCGATCAGCGTG
>DASSAH010000345.1:0-5268 GCA_035685585.1 Coriobacteriia bacterium | reverse complement strand
CTCTGTCATGGCGCGCCGCTCTATCTGCTCGGCCCGCTCGTGCTCGACATCGCTCCCGGATACGACCACATCACCGCTGCCATCGGAGGTGCGGTGGCGGCGATGAGCGGGGCAGACTTCCTGTGCTACGTCACGCGCGCGGAACACGTCTGCCTGCCGGACGAGGACGATGTCTTCGAGGGGGTGATCGCCGCTCGGATCGCCGCGCACGCCGGCGAGGTGGCGCGCGGGCACCGCGGTGCGCGCGAGAAAGACGACGCGATGGCGCGAGCACGCAAGGCGCTCGCGTGGGAGGAGCAGTTCGCGCGCGCTCTCGACCCCGCCACACCGCGCCGGATGCGTGCCGAGCGTGGAGGCTCCCGAGAGCGGGAATGTTCGATGTGCGGTCCGCTCTGCGCGATGCGTGTGTACTCGGAGGCGAGCGCGCGTATCGCCGAGGCGAGCGCGCGTCCTACGACGTAGGAGGCGATGGTGGTCAGAAGCGGTGACGCGCCAGCGGCCGGCGCACCTGGTGAGTTCGAGTTCATCGAGCGCATCGCCGCCGTGCTTGAGGCGCAGGGTGTGGCCGGGCGTGGCGAGGCGGCCATCGGCGACGACTGCGCCGTCGTGCACGTCGGGGACGAACGCATGCTGCTCGCGTGCGACATGCTGGTCGAGGGCCGGCACTTCCTGCGCGACCGCCTCGCCCCCGCTGACCTGGGATACAAAGCGCTCGCAGTCAACGTGAGCGACATCGCCGCGATGGGCGGGACCCCGCTTCACGCCGTGCTGGCGCTCTCGTTTCCTCCGGACGCCGGAATTGCGTTCGTGGAGGGCGTCGCGACCGGGCTCGCGCAGGCCGCCCTGCGCTTCGGCGTGTCGGTCGTGGGCGGGGACACGACGGCCGGACAGGCTATCGTGCTTGACGTTGCGGTCACCGGAGTACTCCCGGCCGGGCGGGCGGTCACGCGGGGAGGGGCCCGCCCCGGCGACGTGCTCTGTGTGACCGGCTCGCTCGGAGGGTCCGACGGGGGGCTTCGCGTGCTCGCGGCTGGGCGCGCGGTCAGCTCGACGCTTGGTCCGCACGCCGAGGCTCTCGTGCGTCGCCACCAGCGCCCCGAGCCGCGCGTCGCCGCTGGTGTCGCCGCCGCGGGCGCCGGCGCGAGCGCGATGATCGATATCTCGGACGGCCTGGTGGCGGACGTCGGGCACATCGCGCGTCGCAGTGCTGTGGCAATCGACATCGTGAGCGCCGCGGTACCGCTCGCCCCCGGGCTCTCCGAGGTCGGGGAGGTCCTCGGGTTCGACGCGTCCGCCAGCGCGCTGCGGGGCGGAGAGGACTATGAGCTGGCCCTGACGGTCGCGAGCAAGCGGCTCGATGAGCTCCGCGCCGCGGTGGAGGGCTCCGGCGTCGGACTGACCGTCATCGGGGAGGTGCGCGAGGGTCACGGCGTGACGGTTGACGGGTCCGCCGTCGCCGGCGCTACGGGCTGGGACCACTTCCGGCAGGTCGCCCGATGAGCGCTAGCGTGACGCGAGCGTTGGTCGTCGGGGGGCTCGACCCCTCGTGCGGCGCGGGGGTCGTGCTCGACGCGTTCGTGTTCGCATCGCTCGGCGTGGCACCTGTCACCGTGGCTGCCACCGTGACCGCGCAGGGCTCAGCGACGTTCCTGACCTCCCGTCCGGTCGATTCGTTCTTGTTCAAGCAGCAGCTCGACGCCGTCGCTGAAGCACCGTTCTCCTGCGTCAAGACGGGAGCGATGGGCAGCGCGCAGAACCTGCGTGCGCTTATCGGGTTCCTGCTCGCTCAGCGCCGGGCGGGCTTCGCTCCTCCGACGGTCGTCGATCCCGTGCTGACAAGCTCGAGCGGGGGTGAGCTGTTTCCCACGGGTGACATCGGCGTCTACGACGAACTCTGTCGGATCGCCTCCGTCGTCACGCCCAACGCGGAGGAGGCCGCACGTTTCTCGGGTGTGCCCGTGAACGGTCTTGCCGAGGCGGGGGCCGCCGCGCGGGCGCTCGCGTGTCGCTGGGAGTGCGCGGTTGTCGTCACGGGGATCCGTTCGGGCGATGGACGGAGAGGGCTGCCCGAGGTCGTAGACGTGCTCTGCGACGGCGAGCGAGTGGAAGAGCTCGGCCACCCGTTCGTCGCCGGAGCTGATGGCGTACGTGGCACGGGGTGCGCGTTCGCAAGCGCGGTCGCCGCCTCGCTCGCGGGTGGTGACGGTCTTGCGGCGGCGGTCCGCGCCGCCCAGCGCGCGGTCGCCTCTGTCGTCGCAAACGCTCGCAGGCACGGCGCGGGCCGCCCGCAAGCCGACCTCGCCGCGCTTGTGGCCGCTGGCGGGATGCCGCGGGAAGGCTGACGGGCGGCCGATTCCGGTGGGACGCGCCGGTGCTATGCTGTGCGGTGCCGCGTACAGAGCGGCGCCGGGGTGGGTCCCCCGGCCCGGCCGTCGTGGGGGTGGTCCGTGCGACTCGCGCTTGCCCAGGTGAACGCTGTCATGGGCGACATCGCCGGCAACGCAGGCAGGATACGCGAAGCGCTCGACCGGAGCAGGCGGGCCGGCGCGCATCTGACGGTGTTCCCGGAGATGGCGCTCACAGGGTATCCCCCCGAGGACCTCGTGGGGAAAGACCACTTCGTGACGGACAACTTGATCGCGCTCGCGGAGATCGCCGCTGCCTGCGTGGGTGGTGACGCTCTTCTCGGCTTCGTCGACCGGAGTGATGCGGGGCTGCACAACGCCGCCGCACTGTGTTCGGGCGGCAAGGTCGCGCGCGTCTACCACAAGCAGTCGCTGCCCAATTACGGCGTGTTCGACGAGGAGCGCTACTTCGAACCAGGGCGAGTCGCCACGGTCTTCGACGTCGGCGGCGTCACGGTGGCGCCCACCATCTGCGAGGACATCTGGGTCCCGGAGGTGGCGCGTGACGCCGCCGCGGGCGCCTCGCTGGTGGCTAACCTCTCGGCCTCGCCGTTCCACTCCGGGAAGGGACGAGAACGCGAGGCGATGCTTCGCGACCGGGCCGCCGCCAACGGCGTGTGGCTCGCGTACTGCAATCTCGTCGGGGGCCAGGACGAACTCGTCTTCGACGGCCGATCCGCCGTGGTGTCTCCCACGGGAGACATCGTTGCGCGGGCGGCTGCGTTCGCTGAGGACCTCATCGTCGTCGAGGTGCCGACGTGGGAGGAGAACGCGGTTCGGCTCGCTCCGCTCCTTTCGGGTCCCGAGGAGGTATACCGCGCGCTCTGTCTCGGCTTGCGCGACTATGTCCGCAAGAACGGGTTCACCGACGTCGTGCTGGGACTGTCGGGGGGCATCGATTCAGCGCTCACCGCCACGGTCGCGGTCGACGCGCTCGGCGCCGGTCACGTGCACGCGGTGACGATGCCCTCGCGCTACTCCTCGGCAGGCAGCGTGACGGACTCACGGACGCTCGCCGAAAACCTTGGGATCGATCTGCGCGAGGTCTCCATAGAACGGCCGTTCTCCGCGATGCTCGAGACGCTGGAGGACGGTCTCGGCGAGCGCCCCACGGGTGTGACCGAAGAGAACCTGCAAGCGAGGGCGCGCGGGACGTTGCTCATGGCCCTCTCGAACACGCATGGGTGGCTGGTGCTGGCGGCGGGCAACAAGAGCGAGCTCTCGGTGGGGTATTCGACGCTCTACGGGGACATGGTGGGCGGATTCGCGCCGCTGAAAGACGTGTTCAAGACCCGCGTGTACGATCTTGCGCGGTGGAGGAACCGCGATGGTGAGGTGATTCCCATCGCCATCATCGAGAAGCCACCGAGCGCCGAGCTGCGTCCGAACCAGACCGATCAGGACACGTTGCCGCCGTACGCGGTTCTGGATGCAATCCTTGAGGGATACGTCGAAGACGACCTCTCGCGCGAGCAGCTGGCGGGTGCGGGGCATGATTCGGCGACCGTCGAGCGCGTGTGCCGCATGGTTGACGCCGCCGAATACAAGCGTCGTCAGGGCCCGCTCGGCATCCGGGTGACGCCGAGGGCGTTCGGCAAGGACCGCCGCATGCCGGTGACGAACCGCTACCGGGGGTGACGGTGCGGGGCGGCGAATCGTCCGCCTTCGAGGTGCGCGAGATCGAGCCGGGGACGCCCGAGTACGCCCAGGCGGCCGATGTGCGCTACGAGGCGCTCTACCGCGCATCCGGCCTGCCCCGCTCGGTGATCGAGGACACCCAGGGTCGCCGCTACCGTCACGTCGGGGTCTTCGACGGCGGTGCGCTCGTCGGGTACGCGCGCATCTGGCTTGAGGGCGGCGGGTCGCGGATCTTCCAGGTCTCGGTCGCTCCCAGCCGTCAAGGTGAGGGCATCGGCACGCTCCTCGTCGCCGAGCTGGAGCGAATCGCCGCGGCGTCAGGGAGGGAGGCGGTCGAACTCCACGCGCGCTCGCATGTCGTGCCGTTCTACGAGCGGCTCGGGTTCGTCGCCGAGGGCGAGGAGTTCATCTCCGGCCGTGCCCACACGCCGCACCGGTACATGCGAAAGCGGCTTGGCCGGGTCTGAGGCGGCGCCGGGTGTCTGGCAATCGTGGTTCGGTTCGCCTACCCTGTAGGACACGCGCGCGCACCTCGGCTGGGTGCGCTGGTGTCCGCGCGGGCAGCCGCATCCAGTGTCATGCCGATTCGAGGAGGGGTCCGACATGCCCGAGATCACCCGCGGTCAGGTGCGCGTGCCGGCGGACGTGCCGTCGACTGCGCGCGAGCGCTACATCGACAGCTACCTGAAGGCCACCCGTGGCACCGGCAGGCTCATGCTCTTCGCGTGCGACCAGAAGATCGAGCACCTCAACGACGATTTCTATGGCGAAGGCATCGCGCCGGAGGACGCCGAGCCCGAGCATCTCTTCCGCATCGGCTCGCAGGGAATCACCGGCGTGCTCGCCGGTCAGCGGGGACTCATCGCCGCGTACGCGGCGGACTACCCGGACATCAACTACCTCGTCAAGATGAACAGCAAGTCGCACCTCATCAAGACGAGCCAGGACCCCGCCAAGCATCAGGACGACCCGTACTCGCCCCAGCTCTACGACATCCAGGCGGTTGCGGACCTGCGCGACAACGGAGTGAACGTCGTCGGCATCGGCTACACCATCTACATCGGCTCCGAGTACGAGTCGCAGATGATGATGGAGGCCGGCCAGCTCATCGCCGACGCCCACGCCCTCGGGCTCATCGTCGTTCTGTGGATGTACCCCCGCGGCAAGGCCGTCCCTAACGAGAAGGACCCCCACCTCATCGCAGGAGCGGCGGGAGTGGCCGTCT
>DASSAH010000344.1:0-4543 GCA_035685585.1 Coriobacteriia bacterium | reverse complement strand
GAAGACCGAGATCGACGGCCAGATCGTCAACGTCCCCCGCAAGTGCATGCACTGCGACAATCCCCCGTGCGCCCATCTGTGCCCGTTCAGCGTGCAGGAGAAGACCCCGACCGGCGCCGTCGTCATCAACGAAGACGGCTGCATGGGCGGCGCCAAGTGCCGCGATGTGTGCCCGTGGCACATCCCGCAGCGTCAAGCGGGAGTCGGACTCTATATGAAGCTCGCTCCCGGACTCATCGGAGGCGGCGTCATGTACAAGTGCGACATGTGCGCGGACCTCGTCGCGGACGGCGGACAGCCCGCGTGTGTCTCGGCATGTCCGGCGGGAGCGCAGCGCTTCGGGTCCAAAGAGGAGATGAAGCGGCTCGCCGAGGAACGCGCCGCGGAGATCGGCGGGCACATCTTCGGCGCCACGGAGAACGGTGGCACGGCGACGTTCTACGTCTCGCCCGTGCCGTTCGAACGCATCGACGAAGCGATCGCTCGTCGCGCGGCCGAGCTCCCGGAGCCGATGCGGACGAGCGTCCCGGCCATGGCGCCGGGTGTTGAGAACTTCCTCGACACCGCCAACGGCATGGCCTTGGGATACGCGATCGCGCCTATCGCGGGCGTCACCGCCGCGGTATGGGCGGCCGCCAAAGTGTGGAAACGAGGTTCCGAGTGAGCAGTCGCCGCACGAAGAAACGTGATCGCATCCCGCGGCAGTCGTTTGAGAACCGGCTCTCGCACTGGCTGGTGGCAGGCTCGACGTTCGCCCTGATCTTCACCGGCTTCGGACAGATGCCGATGTACTCGCGCTACGGGATCGCAGACCTGCCCGGCATGGCGTGGGCGGCCGACTACCATCTGACACTGCTGCTGCACTACGTGTCAGGCGCCGTGCTGGTGTTCGCCGTCGTCTTCCACGTGTCCGGCGCCATCCTGACGAAGCGCTTCGCCCTCCTGCCGAGGAAAGGCGACCTGCGAGAGTCGATCCGCATCATCGCCGCCATGCTCGGCAAAGGGGAGGAGCCGCCCTCCGGGAAGTACCTCGCCGAACAGCGGCTCGCCTATGCGTTCATCGGGACGAGCATCCTGGTCGTCGTGGTCTCGGGCATCATCAAGGTCCTCAAGAACCTCCCTGGCGTCGATATGCACCCTCTCGCCATCTTCGCCGCCACCACCGCTCACAACATAGCGGCCGTCCTCATCGTGCTCGGGGTCGCGGGGCACCTCGCCGCGTTCATGTTCAAGGAGAACCGCTCGCTACTGCCGGCGATGTTCGATGGCACCGTGGACCGCACGTATGCCGCCCGCCGTCATCCGCTCTGGTACCGGGGCAGAAATCGCACCGATGCGCCGGCGGACTGAAAGCCGCCTCCTTACCGCCCGTCACCCTGGGCGACAGGGCCCTGCCGCACCGGTTCGCGCTCTTCGATCGTCGCGATGATGTCGCCGGTCGCCCGGTAGGCATCCACCATCGCGTGCGCGGGCGTCGTGCGGGTCTCCGCCATCTCCTCAAGCGGCTCCAGCAGCGCTCTGCGCGAGGGCGGAAGCGCGGCGCGAGCAGCCAGGAGCACCCCGAGAGCGCCACGGTGGATCTCGGCGTTCTCGAAGGCCTCGGTGGCGGACAGCCGGTGAAGCGCCGCGTCAGGGACGAGCGCCCGGCCGGGGAGCGTATCGTCGAGCGCGATGCCGGCGAGCAACGTGCCGAGGGCGGCGTACAGGCTGGTGTCCGGGGGGCAATCGAACGCCTTGAACTCGATGCGGCCGACCTCGGCGGGAAGCCGTGCGAGGTCCGTGAGGGTGGGATCACTCGGTACCCGTTCACTCTCAGCGCCGACGTGAACCAACACGGACGGGCGCGGACCGGTCCGATGATACGTGCGCCTCGAGTGCCCGCCCCAGAGCTCTCCCGCAAAGAACGGTGAGGTGAAACTGAACGGGACGACGTACGGGCTGTAGTAGGTGAGCTTCATGCCGGCGTCGACAGCCCACGAGGTCGAGAGGCCGGGATGCGAGAAGCTGATGTCCGGACCGTACGTGAGCATGTGGATGTGCGCGCTCCGCTCCTCCGGTGTCTGCCGATGAGCGACCTCCCACGCGTTGAGGGGCGGGTGCGGTTCGTACGCGCGCTGGAACGGGTTGAGCGACGTCCGGACCGACCGGAACCCGTGCCGAGAGGCCACCTCGCGCCACCGGGCGATGTCGCCGTCGAGCACCGCGAGCGCCTCTTCGAGCGACCCGCAGATCGGGGTGCGGATCTCGAAGCCTTTTGGATCGGTGCGAAGGTACCGGCCGTCCGCCGAGTAGCGCTCGAAACCCTCGATGTACCACCGCTTCCGTTTGATGCCGAGGTCTCCCACACGCAGCTGCGGGTAGTCCTCCGGAAAGATCGGCAGCTCCGCGACGAGCGGATCCAGCTCCTCGAAGGTCGTGTTCGTGAAGTCGCGGAAACGCCCGGCCGCGTCCACCACGGCGAACTCGTGCTCGAGACCGAACCGCAGACCGTCGAACGATGGCACGGCGGTCCTCCGCTCCCTACCGGCGTCATCGTGTGGGCTGGCTCACCCAGTCCAGCAACCGAGACTCTCCGCGTAAGGTACCCATAAACCTCGAAGGGACGGCCGCTCAAGTGCGCATCAGACCCGCGCATCTTGGCTGGAATCCCGCGGCGGCTTAGAATCACCGCGTCGGGCATGTTCCAGCCCGCGGTCTGGCGAACGGGGATCGGGGCGGCCTGTGTTCTTCCGGATCATGAGCAAGGAGCGCGTCACCGACCTCGTTCGCGGCCTCTCGGCCGACTACGAGGTCATCGGACCCGTCGCGAAGGGAGACGACTTCGTCTTCGCGCCCCTGGACGACCATTCCCAGTTGCGTCTCGATTACGACACGACCCGCCTCCCCCCGAAGAAGTACTTCCTTCCTCCCACCGAGGAACTACTCGCTTTCTCGGTGATTGACGGCGCCGCCTCCTCGGCTCTCGAAGCCGCGGCACCACGTGTGCTGTTCGGAATCCACTCGTGCGACCTCAACGCGCTCATGCTCATGGACAACGTCTTCCTGGCCGGCTTCGAGGACCCCTACTACAAGACGCGGCGCGAGAACACCCTCATCGTGGGCGTGGGTTGCATGCCGAGCGAGTCTTGCTTCTGCGACGCGTGGGGCACCGATGAAGTCCACTGGGGCTTCGACCTCTTCCTCACCGACCTCGGCGACCGCTACTTCGTCTCGGTACGCTCGATCGATGGCGCCGAACTGCTCGACCGTCATGTGGAGACTGCTGCCATCACCTCCCGTGACACCGCGGACTTCCAGCGGGTCACGAGCCTGTTCAAGTCGGCCTTCTCGCAACGCCTGGATACCGCGCAGCTCCCGCTCCTGCTCGACGCGAAGTTCGACGACCCGGTCTGGGAGCGGCTCGGCGAGACGTGCTTGAGTTGCGGGGCATGCTCGATGGTCTGCCCGACGTGCTACTGCTTCGACATCAAGGACCGCCTCTCACCCGACGGGGCCGCGGGATCACGCGTACGCACCTGGGACAGCTGTCAGTTCTCCGAGTTCGCCGAGATCGCTCATGGACACAACTTCCGGAAGTCGCGCCATACTCGCGTGAAGTACCGCTACTATCACAAGCAGTGGGGCTACCTGTCCAAGTTCGAACGTGTGCTCTGTGTCGGGTGCGCTCGCTGCGAACGCGCGTGCAAGGCGGGGATCAGCCCCCGCGTCGTGATCGAGGCGCTGAGGTCGGGAGAAGTCGAGTGAAAGACAGCGCGACAGCGTACCGGGCGCTCAAGGCGAACCCGTACCTGCCGTGGTCGGCGCGGATCACCTCGATCAGCGATCTGACCCTCACCGAGAAGCTCTTCGAGTTCCGGCTCATCGACGACGAAGCCCGCGGCGCCTTCGACTTCGATGCGGGCCAGTTCGTGGAGCTTTCCATCTTCGGCGTGGGCGAGGCGCCGATCTCGATCTCCTCGGCCCCCTCGAAGCAGGGGTTCATCGAACTGTGCGTCCGCGAATCGGGCGATGTCACCGGCGCGCTCCACGCCATGCGCTGCGGCGACATCGTCGGCCTGCGCGGTCCGTTCGGCAGGGGGTTCCCCTTCGACGAGATGAAGGGACACGACGTCCTGCTCGTCGCCGGCGGGCTCGGCATCGCGCCGCTCAAGTCACTCATCAACCACATCCACGACGAGCGGCACAGCTTCGGCAAGGTCACGATCTTGTACGGTTCTCGCAACCCCGCCGAGGTGCTCTTCCGCCAGCAGTTCGACATGTGGAAGCATCGTGAGGATTTCGAGCTGATCATGACCGTCGACCAGCCGGACGAAAGCTGGGATGGCGAAGTCGGATTGGTCACCAGGCTCTTCGACAGGCTCGATATCGACCCAGGGAACACCTACGCCGCCATCTGCGGCCCTCCAGTGATGTACCGCTTCGTCATCGACGAGATGCGCAAGAAGGCGATGCACGTCGATCGCATCTACGTGAGCTTCGAGCGCCGGATGAAGTGTGGGATCGGCAAGTGCGGCCACTGTGGCGTGGGTCATCAATACGCCTG
>DASSAH010000343.1:0-6005 GCA_035685585.1 Coriobacteriia bacterium | reverse complement strand
CGCGAGCGTCGATCTCGCGGGACTGCACATGGCGAGCGATGCCGACTTCAACCGCAAGAGCTTCACGACCGGGCACACCGGCTTCGGCGTGCCGTTCGCGACCTGGCCCGACCGTGCGGACGTGCCGCGCAACGCCGCGCGCCCGCTGCGGTACATGGACCGGTACCTCACCGTCTCCCAAGGCGAGGTCTTCTACGCGACCGAGGCGCTCGCCAAGCTGGAGGGCCTGGAGCGGGGTCCGGCGGGCAACACGGCTGTGGCCGCGGCGATGTCGCTCGCGCGAGAGCTGCCGAGCGACGCGACCGTCGTCGTGCAGGAGACCGAGTACACCGGTGCAGGCAAGCACCACTGGGCGCAGCTGAACTTCGCGCGTGAGCGCGGGGTCACGGTGCGTGCGGGCGACCCTCGGGAGAGCGTGCCCGGCGAGTCGATCGTGATTCCGGAGGCGCCCGAGCAGGTACGTGCCGCCGAGATGGACCTCGGCCGGATGCGCCGCAGCTACGTCCGCAACGCGCTGGCGCACGCACCCGCGGGCTACGAGCCGACCTCGGACGACATCGTGTTCCTCGCCGAGGACACGAACTCGACTCCCGAGGCGGTCGAGGAGATCGTCGCCGCGCTCGGAGCGGCGAAGTGAGGCGCGTGCGCGACTCGGCGCTCG
Source organism: Coriobacteriia bacterium (assembly GCA_035685585.1). Lineage (GTDB taxonomy): Bacteria > Actinomycetota > Coriobacteriia > Anaerosomatales > SLCP01 > DASSAH01. The sequence goes on along the minus strand of DASSAH010000343.1, from coordinate 5,344 downwards.
TCTAAGGAGGTCTGAACCGTATGGTCCGGCCGGACACCTATCTGGAAGTTCGTGAGCACCTGGCGGGTCTGAGCGAAGCCGAGCTCGAGGCCCGGTTCTGGGAGGCTGCGCGGCGCGTCGTCGAGCCGCTCATCGAGATCGCGCGCACGCACACCTCGCCCTCGATCGAACGAAGCGTGCTGATGCGCATGGGCGTCGACTCGCCGACGTGCATGTCCGTCGTCGCCGAGTGCGAGAAGCGCGCGTTGCTCGGGCATGGCGCTGGCCACGTGGTCCTTGTGCTGATGCGTCACTGGGATTGTGACGCGCCCGAGGCCGCCCGCCGTCTCGCCGCTGGCGAGGGGTGGGAGGTCGCCGAGGCGAAGTGGGGTGGCGTCCGATGACGACGGACGCGGACCGCGCGCCTGTGGACCCGCCGCTCAAGCCGAGCGAGAAGCTCGACGTCGGCGCGCTGCTCGAGGGCCTCGAGCGCTACCGGCCGCGGCGGCGCGGCTGGGTCTGGCGGACGCGCCTGCCGGAACAGCGCATGTACGAGTTCACATACCACGAGACCTCCGCGCCGCTCGAGCGCGGCATTCCGCTGCCGGCCGCGCACTACTTCGGCGGAATCGACCCGCAACCGGACTGCGTAGTAACCACCGAGATCGCCTCGGGCCGCCCCGAGGACGACGTGCGTCGCATGCGGATGGCCGCCTGGCACGGCGCCGACCACATCATGGTCATACGGACCGCCGGACAGAGCCACATCGACGGCCTGCTCGAGGGAACGCCCGAGGGAGTCGGCGGCATCGCCATCACCCGCAAGCAGCTGCGGTTCACGCGCCGCGCGCTCGACCTGATCGAAGACGAGGTCGGCCGGCCCATCAACTTCCACTCCTACGTGAGCGGGGTGGCCGGCCCGGAGATGGCGGTGCTCTTCGCCGAGGAGGGCGTGAACGGGGCGCATCAGGACCCCCAGTACAACGTGCTCTACCGGAACATCAACATGTACCGCAGCTTCGTGGACGCCGCGGTGGCCAAGCGCGTCATGGCGGCGGCCGACATCCTGCAGATCGACGGCGCGCACAACGCCAACGCGACCGCGGTGCGCGCCTGGAAGGTGATGCCGGAGCTGCTCGTGCAGCACGCCATCAACTGCGCGTACTCCGAGGCCGTCGGGATGCCGAAGGAGCGGATCGCGCTCTCGACCGTGCCCCCGGACGCGGCGCCCGCGCCGTGCATGCGGATGGACCTCCCGTACGCGATCGCGCTTCGCGACCTGTTCGGCCAGTACAAGATGCGCGCCCAGCAGAACACGCGCTACATGGACTCGGATGCCCGCGAGGCGACGGTATCGCACGTCATGAACCTGCTCATCTCGCGGCTGACCTCGGCAGATATCCAGTCGACCATCACGCCTGACGAGGGCCGCAACGTCCCGTGGCACTACAACAATGTCGCCGCGGTCGAGACCGCGAAGCAGGCGCTGATCGGCATGGATGGCCTGCGCGAGATGGTGCGCGTGGACCGCGAGTCGCCCGAACTCAAGGCGCGGGTGCGCGAACTCAAGGAGCGCGCCGTGCTCTTCATCGAGGCGATGATCGCCGACGGCGGGTATTTCGCGGGGGTGGAAGACGCGTACTTCGTCGACTCGGGCGAGTACCCCGAGACGCACGACGACGGCATCGTGCGGCACAGCGACGGCGGTGTGGCTGTCGGCACCATCGTGCCGCGCGCCGACGATTACCTCGCTCCGGTCTGCCACCACTTCGGCATGAACAACCTGCCCGCGGGGTATGGCGGGAGCGACGCGGGCGATCAGGCGCCGTGCGCGCTCATCGGCGGGTGCACGCTCTGCGACGACGCGAGGATTCCCTACATCGACGAACTCGACCCCTCCGACAACGTCGAGGTCCGCCTCGCCGGGACCGCGGAGCTGCGGGAGCGCGGGCTCATCAAACCCGAGGTCGAGTGGACCGGCGACGGAGTGGTCGTGGTGACGATGTTCCTCCCGGCTGCGGCCGACGTGGCCGAGGCGGCAGCGCTCGAACTCGGCAAGGCGATGAACCTCACCGAGTGCGAGGTCATCCACAAGCGTGTCATGCACCCCGCCGAGGGAACGCTCTGCGAGCTGAAAGGCCGTCTCGATGTCGCGATCGACCCGGCGACGCTTGTCATCCCCGAGCCGCCCGAGGTGCTCTCTGACGAGGAGATCCGCGAGTTCGTACATGACCGCAAGGTCAAGGTCATCGCGGCGACCGTGGGCAGCGACGAGCACTCGGTCGGGATGCGCGAGATCATCGACATCAAGCACGGGGGACTGGAGAAATGGGGGTTCGAGGTCGAGTACCTCGGCACGAGCGTGCCCATCGAGAAGGTGGTCGACGCGGCGATCGAGCACGCGGCGAGCGCGGTGCTCATCTCGACGATCATCACCCACGGCGAGGTTCACCGCATCATGATGCAGAAGCTCGCCGACCTTGCCGAGGAGAAGGGCGTCCGTGACCGGCTGCTGCTGGTCGCAGGCGGCACGCAGGTCACCGGCGAGCTTGCGCGCTCGTGGGGGATGGACGCTGGGTTCGGCCGCAAGACGAAAGGCCTCGATGTCGCGAGCTTCATCGTCGAACGGATGCGTGAGCGGGTGATATAGCGGCGAGCGCGCGGGCGAGGGGTCTCGGATACCATGGCGCCATGAGCACATCCCCGCATATCGACGCGCTCGTGGCCGAGATCGGCTCGACGACGACGGTCCTGAGCGCGTTCGGCGGCCTTTCCGGCTGGCCTGAGACCGAGCCGCGCCTTCTCGGCCAAGGCGTAGCCGTCACGAGCGTCGGCGAGGGCGATGTGCGCCTTGGGCTCGACCGCGCCCGCGAGCGGCTCGAAGCGGTCACCGGGCCGCTCGAACCGGCGCTCACGCTCGCGACCTCGTCGGCCGCGGGCGGGCTGCGCATGACGGTGCACGGTCTTACCCAGAAGATGACGGCCATGGCCGCGCGCGAGGCGGCGCTCGGCGCCGGAGGCGTGGTCGAGTACCAGACGTCGGGCATGCTGCGCGAGGCGGACCTTACGCGCATCGAACAGGCGCGACCGGGGTTGGTCCTGCTCGCGGGCGGAGTCGAGGGCGGCGACGTCGAGACGGTGCTGCACAACGCCAGACGCCTGACCGAGCTTCCCGTACGTCCGATCGTCGTCTACGCCGGCAACTCGGCGGTCGCGGGCGAGGCGGGCGAGGTCCTCAGGCGCGCGGGGTTCCGGGTCCGGGTGACCGCGAACGTCTACCCCCACGTCGACGAGCTCGACATCGTTCCGGCACGCCACGCCATCCACGACGCGTTCGAAGAGCACATCATCCACGCGCCGGGGATGGAGGGCGTCGCGGAGTTCGTGAGCGGACGCGTCCTGCCGACGCCCGGAGCGGTGCTGCTCGCCGCCGAAGCGCTCGCGGAGGCGGTGGGGGACCTCGTGGTCGTCGACGTCGGTGGCGCGACGACCGACGTGCACTCGGTGACCGGCGGGTCACCGGAGATCTCGGCGATCGCGACCGATCCCCAGCCGCCGAGCAAGCGGACGGTCGAGGGGGACCTCGGGACCTTCGTGAGCGCCCCGCATGTGGCGGCGTTGCTCGAGGCGGAGGACGCGCCGGAGCGCCTGCCCGGCGCGGTCCCGGAGCACGACGAGGACGTGGCCGGCGCGCGCACGCTCGCCCGGATGGCCGCGGTGACCGCCATGCGGCGCCACGCCGGCCGGCTCGTCCACCACTACACGCCCACCGGCCGCCAGACGGTCGCGCGCGGTCGCGACCTCACCGCATGCCGCGTGATCATCGGGACCGGAGGCGCGCTCACGCGCCTGCCCGGCGGCGTCGAGTCGCTCGAGGCGACGCGGGCCTCGGCCAATGGCGGCGACCGGCTCCTGCCGCCTGCCGACGCGCTCTGCGTCCTCGACCGAGAGTACACGCTCGCATGTTGCGGCGCGCTGCTCGCGTACGCCCCGCGAGGAGCGGTCGTGGCGCTCATGCGCCGCAGCACCGGGCTGTAAGAGACCACCGTGACCGCACGAAGGAGTAGACATGCGTCTCAGGGCCACCGTCACCGTCGACCTCGCCAAGATCACAGAGAACACACGCCGGGTTCGTGAGCGCCTGCCCGGCGTCGACATCATCGGCGTCACCAAGGTGACGTGCGGAGCGCCGGAGGTGGCGCGCGCGATGCTCGAGGGCGGGGCGGCGGGCCTCGGCGATTCGCGCCTCGAGAACATCGAGCGCCAGCGCGCAGCCGGGATCGACGCGCGGTTCTGGTTGCTGCGCGCCACGCCTCCGGCGCTAGCGCGCGAGACGGTGCGGCTCGCCGACGTCTCCCTCGCGAGCGAGGTCGTCTGCGTGGACGCGCTCGACCGGGCGGCCGGCGCCGCAGGTGTGCGTCACGGGGTGCTCGCGATGGTCGACCTCGGCGACTTGAGAGAGGGGATGCTTCCCGAGGAGCTCCCGGAGTTCCTCGGGCACGTGGCCGCGCTTCGCAACGTCGACCTCGTCGGCATCGGGACGAGCCTCACGTGCTACGGCGGTGTGGTCCCCGATGAGCACAACCTCGGCGAACTCGTGCGTCTTGCGCGCGAGGCGCACGAGCGGCTCGGCAGGCCGATGCTCGTCTCGGGAGGAATGTCGAGTTCGATCGACGCCGCGCTCTCAGGGCATCTGCCGCGCGGTGTCGACAACCTGCGTGTGGGCGAGAGCATCATACTCGGCGTGAGCACGGTGACGCGCGAGCCGCTCCCGGGGCTTTCGACCGACGCGGTGACACTCGAGGCGCCCGTGATCGAGTGCAAGCTCAAGCCGTCCGCCCCGATCGGCGAGATCGCCCAGGACGCATTCGGCAACGTGCCCTCGTTCGAGGACCGCGGCCCGCGGTGGCGGGCGATCTGCGCGCTCGGCCGTCAGGACGCCCCGCCGGGCGGTCTGCGTCCTCTCGATCGGCGTGTCGAGGTGCTCGGCGCGTCGAGCGATCACCTCATCCTCGACGTGCACGACCTGCCTGAGCGGCCCGCCGTCGGTGACGCCGTGCGCTTCGTGCCGTCGTACGCCGCGACGCTCGCGCTCTTCACCTCGCCCTATGTCGACAAGGTGTTTGTCAGCGGCTGACGCCGGTCGCGATGCTCACGAGGAAGACGAGCAGAAGGACGAGGAGGACGGCTATGTTCACGCTCATGTCGCGGGCGTAGCGCTGGATCTGCCGACGGGTGGCGAGCACGACCGCGGGGTCCACGCGGTCGCGCAAGAGCCAACCCGGACGCTCCTGGGTGGTCGCCTCGATGACGAGCCGCGCGATGTCGACCGCCCACGCCGCGGCGTGCTCGAACCCCCCGAGGC
>DASSAH010000342.1:0-3255 GCA_035685585.1 Coriobacteriia bacterium | reverse complement strand
CTCTGCCTCGGGCACGCCAGTGGTGACCGGCGTGAATCCAGGTACGTCGCGTCCTCGTCCATCGAGCTGTCTCGCAGGCGCCATCGCGGCGCGACCGCTCAGATCGATGCATCCCTGTGGGCAGACGTCGACGCACGCGCCACAGGCCACGCACGCCGCGGGATCGACGACCGCGAGCAGGTCGACGACGTGGATCGCGTCCGCGGGACACGCCTTCTCGCATTTCCGGCAGGCGATGCAGCACTTGGGGCAGTACCCCGTGCGGAGCCTCGGCCGGTCGCGGGAGCTGCATCTGACCACCACCGCCAGGTCCTCCGGCACCATGACGAGCAGACCGCCGTCAGACCTGGGGCACTGGCTCACGCAGACTTCGCACCCCGTGCACGCGTCGAGGTCGATGACGGGAAGCCCCCGGTCGTCGAGATCGATCGCGTCAAAGGGGCACGCGCGGACACAGTCGCCGTACCCGAAACAGCCCGCCGGGCAACCCAGATCGCCTCCGGCGATCCGTGCGACCACGTTGCAGCGCTGTATGCCCTCGTAATCGAAGCGCCGTGCCGCCGCCCGGCCACCACCGCACTGCCTCGCGCTGACCACGGACGCCACCACGCATCGCTCCACACCGAGTGCGTCGGCGGCGGCATCGGCCACTGGCTGTCCTCCCGCCGTGCACGCGGTGATGGGCAGGACGCCCGCAACCATCGCCTCGGCCGCGGCGAAACACGACGGGTTCCCACATGCACCACAGTTCGCGCCCGGCAAGGCATGCAATACGCGCTCGACGTTGGGGTCGACTTCGACGTGGAACCTCCGCGAGGCGGCGGTGAGCATCGCCGCGGCGACAAGTCCTATCGCGCTCAGCGCGGCGACTGCATTCACGGCGAGTGCGAGGTCCAATACCCGGCCCTCCTACAGCCCAAACAGTCCGGCAAGACCGAGATACCCGAAAGAGAGCAGACCAGCGGTGATGAACGCCATCGGTGTGCCTCGCATCACCTCCGGAACAGGTGCGACGTCGAGTCGCTCTCGCAGGGCGGAGAAGGTCAGCAGCGCGATGCCGAACCCGAGGGCCACCCCGATCGTGTACACGAGCGCTTCGCCGAACCCGAACCCGTAGTCGACCCCCATCACGAAGAAGCCTGGTCGTACCGATTCTGTCGCAGTCGCGAGTACCGCACAGTTCGTGGTGATGAGCGGCAGGAAGATGCCGAGCGAACGATAGAGGGCCGGGCTCGCCTTTCGAAGGTACATCTCGACGAACTGGACGAGAGCCGCGATCACCAGGATGAACGCAGGGATGTACAGGAACCCCCCGACGCCCAGCGGCTCAAGAAGGACGTTCCAGAACACCCAGGTCGCGCTGGTCGCCAGCGTCATGACGAACACCACCGCGCCCGCCATCCCAAGACTTGTCTCGATAGAACTTGACACGCCGAAGAAAGGACACAACCCGATGAAGCGTGTCAGCAGGATGTTGTTCACCAGCGCGCCGCCGATGAGCAGAAGGCCGAGATGCTGGAGCGTCTCCACGCTTACCTTGCCTCCTCGATGGTGCAGCCGGCGCTCGTCTGGCGAACGCGCTTCGAGACGCGGGCGTTGTACCACTTGGACAGCGCCGCCATGAAGCCGAAGACGATGAATGCCCCGGGGAACAGCACCAGGATCCCTGGCGGCTGGTACCAACCGGGCAAGGCGAGTAGGCGTGTGCCGAAGAAGACGATCTCTCCGCTCCCGAAGAGTTCTCTGATTGCGGCCAGCGCGACGATGACGATCGTGAAGCCTGATCCCATACCAAGCCCGTCGGCAATAGCGAGTCGTACCGGTTGGTGGTACGCGAACGCCTCGGCCCTGCCAAGAATCATGCAGTTCACGACGATGAGCGGGATCCACACGCCGAGGAACGTGTACACGTCCGGCACGAACGCCTTCATCGTCAGGTCGACGATGGTCACGAACGACGCGATGACCACGATGAAGACGGGGATTCTGACCAGCTCGGGAATGAAGAGGCGCAGTGACGAGATGATCACGCTCGACATGCTGAGCACGAACACAACGGCCAATCCCATGAACAGCGCGCCTTCGACCTTGGTCGACACCGCGAGCGTCGCGCAGAGGCCGATCATGAGGATCGTCAGTGGATTGTCCACGGCGATCCCTCGACGGAATACGTCGAGCCACTGCCTCACGACCCGCCCCCTCCTTCGCCGCTGTCCATGAGAGCCTCGAGATACACCGCACAGGCAGCCGAGACGCCCTCTCTGACCGCTACTGATGACTTCGTCGCGCCTGCGATGGCGTCGAACTCGTCGCGCCACGCGTCGAGGTCCATGCTCTCCCACCCGACGAACTGCTCGATGAACCACTGTTCGGCGATCTTCGTTCCCAGTCCCGGGGTCTCCCTCATCCTCACGATGCTGACACCGAGTACTGTCCCATCTCTATCCAATCCCACAACCATCGCCACCGGGCCCGCATATCCTCGCGGCGCCACCCGAACAGCCCACCCAGCCGTCGCGCCATCGGCGTCGAGTGCGCGATGGGCCGACTCCACGGGTACGTCCTCGGTGTCAACCTCCGCCTCGGCGACCATATCCGACACGTCCTGGAACGACTCGGCGTCCGGGACGACCGCTTCAAGCGCCGCGCGTTCCGCCTCGAGTTCCTGTTGCACGATGCGATCGCGAGTCACCTCGTACGTGAACGCGAGCGACGTCGCCGCGACGACGCATGTCACGAGGACGGTTGCGACCATGTTCAGTGGAGTCGACGGCGCGCGTCTAGGCACGTGTCCTCACCCATCCGAACGTGCGGGGGGCAAAGCTGCGGTCGATGAACGGGACAACACCATTCATGAAGAGGATGGCGAACGTCGTCGCCTCGGGCAATGGACCGAAGAAGCGCACGACCGTGTTGAAGATGCCGCACCCGCAGCCGAACACGATCCGACCAGTGCGCGTCATCGGTGAGGTCACCGGGTCGGTCGCCATGAAGAACGCGCCCAGCAAGAGACCCCCCGCGAGCACGTGGAACACGGGGTCTGACCCCAACGCCCACGACAGCGCGGCCACCGTCCCTATGTAGGAGACCGGTATGCGCCAGTCGATGATCCGCTTGGCGATGAGCAGGACGCCGCCCAGGATGAGCAGCAGCCCCGACACCTCGCCGAGGCATCCCTCGAGGTTGCGCAATAGCAAAGGGAGATAGTGCTCGCTCAGGTCCACACCGTACGCGCCATCGGCTGCCCGGTCGGCT
>DASSAH010000341.1:0-2670 GCA_035685585.1 Coriobacteriia bacterium | reverse complement strand
GAGTCTTCGACTTGGGACCGGGAACAGCGCGCGCACTCGGTTTTTCCGGAGTCGGCACCGTCACGTACCGCATTCTCGGCAGGTGACGGTTGCGTGAGCGTGGAGCTCACCGGGTGTGCGGGAAGGCTGCGCGTGTGCTTTCGGGTACGTTTATGATGGTGCGGTGAGTCGACCGGTCTTCCGAGTCACGGAGGTGCCTTCATGCCCGAGGAGCAGCAGGCGTCCGGCCAACCTTCCAGCGCGAGCACGGCGCGCGCAGCGGCCCCCGCTGAGCGCACCGTCATCGACGCGGTCGCCGACCTGCTGCAGACAGTCGTCGACTGGCTTCGGCAAGAGGCGGAGGCGCTCGTCCGCGAGAAGGTGGCTCGGCCGATCCAGAAGGCCGGCCTGGCCGTCGCGGCGGCGTTGGCTGCGGGGGTGCTGCTGGCCTTCGGTCTGTGCTTCATCGCGACCGGACTGCTTCTGCTCCTCGCTGAATGGCTGACGTGGCCCGGCGCACTCCTCGCCATCGGCGGAGTGCTCGTGCTGGGCTCGGCCGGGTTTGCTGTCGTCAAGGTGAGGAGCCTGCAGTGATGGGTGTGAACAACCCCAGCTCCAGCCACGAGACGCGGACCCTCACGGTGAACGACGTCCGCCGCCGCGCGGAGGAGGTGCGCGACCTCGCAAGAGCCGAAGCGAAGCGCGTCACGCGCATCGAGCCGGTCCGCGTCGCCGGGTACGTGCTCCTGGGAGCGCTCGTCGTCGCCTCGCTCGCGTACTACGCGGGCTCTCGCCGGTCCGCGCGTGATGCGCGCGCGTAGACTCCTCGAGGTCGAACGCTTCGAGGTCAGGGGGGCTTCGGTCGTGGCGCGGGTCCGCGTCGCCCCGGACGTGCCCGTGCGGACATCGGGCCTGCCAGGCATCGCACAAGCGGCCTGCGACGAGCTGCCGGGTCTCGCGCGCCACAGATGCGACTGCGGATCGCCCCGCGGCATCGTCGCGGAACTCTCCGACACCGAGCTTCCGCACCTCGTCGAGCACGTCGCGCTGGAACTCCTCGCGCTCGCAGGGTTCCCGCGGACCATCTCGGGCGAGACGACCTGGGACTTCGCACGCGACGGACGTGGCGTGTTCCACGTGACCATCCGTAGTCATGATGCGGCAGCCGCGCGCAGCGCGCTCGGCGAGGCCACTCGCATCGTGGACGCCCTCGCGGCCCGCGCGCTCGCCCGACGGCCGTTTGACCCTCCTGCGTACACGGTGGTATCCTCGCCTGCACACTCGGAGCGACTCCGGGTCGAATAGCCGCACAACGGACGTGAGGGAAGAGGGCGTCATCCGCCCAGCCACCCCTCCGAAGTCCCCCGCCAGGGTGTCACGACGACACGGGAAGCGGGTCGGCGCCGGACCGGTACCCCGGCACCAATGAGGCTCGTGGCGCGCCGGCAGGCGCACCGCGGGCGAAGATAGGTGGTACCGCGACCAGCCCCTCGCCCTATCCGGGAGAGGGGCTGTTGTGTTTCGGCGAGAGGACGAGCCGATGGGTACCGCACGAGTCGTGTTCGACCGGTGGGACGGCCGGTACGCCCACCGCATGGCCAACGTCCGCTCGAGCGCGGTGCGCGACCTGTTCGCCGCGGCGAGCCGTCCGGACATCATCAGCTTCGCGGGCGGCATGCCCGAGGTGTCACGCGTTCCGGCCGACGCGGCCGCGACCGCCGCGTACGAGGCGGTCATCCACGAGCGCGCGTGTGCCCTGCAGTACGGCTCGAGCGAGGGGCGCCCGGCGCTCAGAGCGCAGATCGTCGAGCTCATGGCGGAGACCGGAGTACGCCTGGCCGCCGATGACATCGTCGTGACCGCGGGAGCGCAGCAGGGACTCGACCTGCTCGCCAAGGTCTTCATCGACCCCGGCGATGTCGTGATCGTCGAAGGCCCGACGTACGTCGGCGCCCTGCAAGCGTTCTCGGCGTACGAGCCGAGGATCGTCTGCGTACCGCTGGACGGCTCGGGGATGCGAGTCGATGCGCTCGAGGCCGAACTCGCGCGTCTCGGTCCGCGCGGCGCGAAGTTCATCTACACCATCCCGAACTTCCACAACCCCGCCGGGGTCACGATGCCGCCGGAACGGCGCAGGCGGCTCCTGGAGCTCGCGCGCACCTACGACATCCCCGTCGTCGAGGACGACCCGTACGGACGTCTGCGCTTCGAGGGCGGCCACGTCAAGCCGTTGCGCTCCCTTGACAGCGAGGTCATCTACCTCGGCACGTTCTCGAAGATATTCGCTCCCGGTCTGCGCCTCGGGTGGATGACCGCCCCACGGCCGATTCTGGCCAAAGTGCTCCTCGCCAAGCAGGCGGCCGATCTGTGCGGCAGCGCGTTCGCGCAGGTCACCGCGGAACGCTACTTCGCCGGGACTCGCTGGCGCCGGGTGCTGCAGGGTCTCACGCGCACGTACGCCGAGCGCCGCGACGCGATGCTGGCGGCTATGGAGGAGCACTTCCCCTCCGAGGTGCGCTGGACGCGTCCCGAAGGGGGCTTCTTCGTCTGGGTGGAGCTGCCCTCGTTCATCGACACGGGCGCGATGCTCGCCGAGGCGGTCGAGCACGGCGTGACGTTCGTGCCCGGCTCGGCGTTCTACCCCGACGGCCGCGGGCGCAACTGCATGCGGCTGGCCTTCTGCTACGCTGA
>DASSAH010000340.1:0-3149 GCA_035685585.1 Coriobacteriia bacterium | reverse complement strand
CGGCGCACGACTTCTTCCGCCGAGATGTCGTAGGGGACGATCTCGGAGTAGACGCGCGCCTCGCGCACGCGGCGTGCAATGAGCTGGGCGTACTGCGCCCCGAAGTCGAGGACGAAGACGGTCGGCTGCGTATCGTGGTAGACGGATGCTGGCACGGCGCCGGCCCCCTAGCAGCCCATGCCGACACCCTGGGACTGCTGGAGCACCTTGCCCTCCGTCTGCAGCGACGGGGCGACCATGACCTCGGCCTTCTGGAACGCCTTCAGGTTCTCGTAGCCGGTCGTCGCCATCGACGTCTTGAGCCCGCCGAGGAGGTTCATCGTCCCGTCGTTCTCATGAGCCGGACCGACAAGGATCTCCTCGAGGGAGCCCTTGACGCCCGCGTAGACACGCGTGCCGCGCGGCAGGTCGGGATGGAAGGTCGCCATCCCCCAGTGGAACCCGCGCCCCGGCGCTTCCGCGGCCGCGGCCAGCGGCGAGCCTATCATCACGGCGTCCGCACCCACCGCGACGGCCTTGGCGAGGTCTCCGCCCGTACGCATCCCACCATCGGCGATGACGTGCGCGTAGTAGCCGGTCTCGTCGAGGTGACGCATCCGCGCGGCCGCCGCGTCTGCGATGGCGGTGCACTGCGGCACACCGATCCCCAGCACCCGGCGCGACGTGCACGCATGACCCGGCCCCACTCCCACGAGCACGCCGACCGCGCCCGCCCGCATCAGGTGCAGCGCGCCCTGGTACGAGCAGCAGCCGCCGATGATGCAGGGAATGTGGAGGTCGCGGACGAAGGCGTTGAGGTCGAGCGGTTCCGAGTACGAGGACTTGTGCTCGGCGGAGACGACCGTCCCCTGGATCACGAGGATGTCTAGCCCGCCAGCGAGCGCAGGCCCGATGTACTCGTCAACATTCTGGGGGGTGAGGCTCGCCGCGGCGATGACACCGCCTTCTTTGATCTGCCGGACGCGCTCCGTGATGAGCTCAGGCTTGACCGGCTCGCGGTAGATCTCCTGCATGCCGCGGGTCGCCTCGTCTTTCGCGAACGACGCGATCGCGTCCAGGTGCGGCGCGGGGTCCTCGTAGCGGGTCTGGATCCCCTCGAGGTTCAGCACCGCCAGACCGCCCATCTTGCCCATCGCGATCGCGAACGGCACGTCAACGACGCCGTCCATCGCCGACGCGAGCACCGGGATGGAGAACGCGTACTCCGCGCCTCTGAACGTGAACGCCCACGCGATGTCGACGTCCCGAGGGTCACGCGTGCGCCGTGAGGGCACGATCGCGATGTCGTCGAAGCCGTACGCACGCCGTGCGGTCTTGCCCCGCCCGATCTCGATCTCCATGGGTCCCGCTGCCTCCCGCGCTCCGTCATACCCTCAGCACTCGGTCTTCGTATTCTAGGCGTTATCGGGTGCCGCGTGAACCGTGCGCGCGGCCCTGTGCGGGCCCCCGGGAGCGCACCGCCGCACGAGCCGCCCGCAGCGGCTGCTCGCGCTCACACGTTGAAGCGGAAGTGGATCACGTCCCCGTCCTGGACGACGTAGTCCCTGCCTTCGATCCGAAGCCTGCCCGCCGCCCGCGCCCCGGCCTCTCCGCCACAGGTGTCGTAGTCTTCGAACGAGACGACCTCGGCCTTGATGAATCCTCGCTGGAAGTCGGTGTGGATGGCTCCCGCCGCCTCATGAGCCGTCGCGCCGGTCCGCACCGTCCAGGCGCGCGCCTCCTTGTCGCCGTGCGTGAAGAAGCTCTGGAGTCCGAGCAGCCGGTACGCCTCGCGGATCAGCGTGTTGAGCCCGGGCTCCTTGAGTCCGATCGCCTCAAGGTACTCGGCGGCCTCCTCCGGGGGCAGCTCCGCGAGCTCCGCCTCGACCTTCGCGCAGATCCGGATCGGCGACACGCCGTCGACAAGAGGCAACTCCTCGTGCAGCCGCGCTTCATCGACGTTGGCGACGTAGAGCATCGGCTTCATCGTGAGGAGGTGGAGCCCGCCGAGGAGAAGCCGCTCGTCGGCGGTCATCGCCAGACGCCCGGCACGGTGGCCCTCCCCGAGCCACGCGCTCACTCGCTGGACGATCTCGACCGTTCGAGCAGCGGTGGCGTCGCGCTTCGCCTCCTTCTCCAGACGGGGCAGCGCGCGCTCGACGGTCGCGAGATCGGCGAGGACGAGCTCCATGCGGATGGTCTCGACGTCGTCCGCGGGATCCACCGAGCCGCTGACGTGCACGACATCAGGGTCAGAGAAGTACCGCACGACCTCGCAGATGGCGGTGGTCTCCCTGATGTTCGCGAGGAACTTGTTCCCGAGACCTTCGCCCTGACTCGCGCCTTCGACAAGACCGGCGATGTCGACGAACTCGACCGTCGCGGGAACGACCTTCTCCGGCGGGGACAGCACGACGATCCGGTCCAGACGCGAGTCAGGCACCACCACGACCCCGACGGCCGGATCGATCGTTGTGAAGGGATAGTTGGCCGCCAGACTGCGCTTGCGAGTGAGCGCCGTGAACAACGTCGACTTCCCGACGTTGGGCAATCCGACGATACCGATAGACAATGGCACAGCGACTCCCCATCAGGGTATTGATAGCCTTGCAGGACACGCGCGGGGAGTACTCTACTCGAGGTTCCCCCGGGACTGCCACACGCAAGGAGGTCACCGTGCGCATAGGCATGTTCGCCGACATGTACAAGCCGCACGTCAGCGGCGTGACGAACTACATCTCGCTCTACAAGCGACGGTTCGAAGAACTCGGACACGAGGTCTGGGTGTTCACCTTCGGCCGGACGGACCACGAGGACGACGAGCCCAACATCGTGCGGTCGCCGGCGATACCGTGGGGCGACACGGGCTGGCAGGCTGGCCTTACTTTGGCGCCTGAGGTAACCCGCATCATCCCGACGCTCGACATCGCGCACGTGCATCACCCGTTCCTGTCAGGACGCATCGCGCTCAAGCATTGCCGGCCAGCGCACATCCCCATCGTCTTCACGAGTCATTCGAGGTACGACGTGTACTCGGACATTTACGCGAGCTTCGTCCCGAAGACGGTGCGCCACCGATTCGTGCGCGAATACCTCAACCGGTTCACGAGCGACGTGGACCTGACCATCGCCCCCTCGCGGGGCATCGTGGAATGGCTTGCGGCGTTCGG
>DASSAH010000339.1:0-4133 GCA_035685585.1 Coriobacteriia bacterium | reverse complement strand
AGGCGGGCACGGTAGAATCGCTTGAGTGCCAGCACGTGCCGAAGGCGACGAGGAGCCGCGATGAGCCTACCGATACCTGCGCTTCAAACACATCCGCTCGTCCCGGAGGCCCTGCGACGCGCGAGCGTTCTCTATACCGATCTCGACGGCACGCTGCTCGGGCCGGGAGCGACGCTGCTGGCCGACGCGGACGGACGGCCCTGGACCGGTGTGGCGGAAGCGATCGTCGCCCTCAACGCCGCCGGGCTCACCTGCATCATCTGCTCCGGCCGCAGCCGCTGGCAACTCATGGACGTCTCGCGTCTGCTCGGCTGGGACTCGTTCATCGCCGAGGTGGGCTGCGTGGTCGTCCCCGGCCGAGGCGAACCGCCCATCTACCACACGGGGTCGTGGGAGCCCGACGTGCTTGCCGGGGGGCTCAGCCCGTACGAGGCCATCGCCCGGGCCGGTGCGCTCGAGGTCCTTGCTCGCGAATTCCCGGGCCGGATCGAGGAGCACGCGCCGTGGCACGTGAACCGCGAGGCGACGCATGTGCTTCGAGGCGATGTCCCGCTCGCCGACGCGCAGGCTGCGCTCGACGGACTCCCGCTGGCGGTGCGGATCGTCGACAACGGGATCATCCACCCGCCGCGCCATACGCTGCGCGGCGTCGACGAGGTGCACGCGTATCATCTGATTCCCGACGGGGTGCACAAAAGCGACGCCATCGTCCGCGACCTCGAACGGCGCGGGCTGAGGAGCGACGACGCAATCGCGGTCGGCGACTCGGCGACAGACGTCGAGATGGCTCACGGAGTCGCGCTCGGCGTCCTCGTCGCGAACGCGCTTCAAGACCGCCGCGCGGTCGAGGCCGCGCGCTCGTTCGGGAATATCGCGGTGACGAGCCGTCCACGGGGCGAAGGTTGGGCCGAGTTGGCGCGGATGTGGCTAGAAGCACGCCGTTCACACGAGGAGCCACGATGACGGAGCACAGCGCTCGGAGCAAGGAGGCGGCGCGCCTGCTCGGCCGGTGCGCGCGCCAGGCGGTGCTCGCGACGGACCGCGCGCTGTACGCGGCGGCCGCGGCGAAGCGGTTGCTGGCGCTGCCGGAGGTCGCGCGTGCGCGCACGGTCCTCATCTATGCGTCCACGTCTGAGGAGATCGACACCGCGCCCGCCATCCAGGCGCTTCGCAGGAAGAGAGCGGTGGTCGCGCTTCCGCGCGTTGCGGGACCGAGCGAGTTGGTGATCCACCGGGTCGACCCGGGGACACCGCTCATGAGGGGGCCGTTCGGTCTCCTCGAGCCGCCGGCCGACGCCCCGGTCGTCGATCCGGGCGAAGTCGAAGTCGCGATCGTGCCGGGCGTGGCGTTCGACGGCGCGTGCCGGCGGGTGGGGCGCGGAGCGGGCTACTACGACCGGCTGCTCGCGGGGATGGGCCAGGCGGTGACGGTGGGCCTGGCTTTCGACGGGCAGCTCCTCGATGAGGTCCCCTGTGACGAGCACGATGTGTGCCTCGACGTGCTGGTCACCCCGACGCGCACGATACGGCGTGAAGGGACTTAGCGCAGCTGGTCGAGGGTCACGAAGAGGTAGCCCCGCGCCTTGAGCTCCTCGATGAGCCGGGGCAGGACGGCGACCGTCTGGCTGCGGTCACCGCCGCCGTCGTGCAACAGGACGATGGAGCCGGGTCTGATCCCCGACAATAAGACCGTGAGCATCCGGTCGGCGTCTGGCCTGCGCCAGTCCTGGGGATCGACGTCCCACAGCACGAGATCCATCCCCATGCGTTCGGTCTCGCTCAGCACCGTCGGGTTCATCCTGCCGCCGGGAGGACGGAACCACTGGGGCGTGACTCCCGTGACCTCGCGGATCGAGCGGGTTCCCTCGGCTATTTCGCGGCGGATCCCGGCCCCGTCGTGACTGGTGAGGATGGCATGACTCTGGGTGTGGTTGCCGATGAGGTGCCCGTCCTCGACGATGCGGCGGGCTATGCCCGGATGGCGCTCGACGAGGCGGCCCACCACGAAGAACGTCGCTCTGACGTCGTGCTCGGCCAGTATGTCGAGGACCCGGTCGGTTTGGCCGGGCCAGGGCCCGTCGTCGAACGTGAGGGCGACCACGCGTGTCGAGCTGTCCGGGACCCAGCGGCGGACGACCATCGGCTCGGCCGGCTCAAGCACCCGCGTCGAGACGGTCTTGCCCGAGAGAGAGCCGACGACGTACTCGAGCACGCCGACACTGCCCGGGCTCTCCAGCGCGACCAGCGGGCCCTTCCCGGTCTTCACGAGTTCGATCGGGATGGGTGTCGTGGTCGTCTCGGTGCCTTCGACGACGTCGTTCCCCGGACGGACAGAGACCCGGTCGCCGTCACGGAGCACCGCGTCCAGGGACGCCTTGCGGCCGTTGACGAAAAAGACCGCGGGGTTGCCCGCCGCGGGTTCGAGCACACCGCCCGTCACGTCGACCAGGTCACCCGCGCGCGGCCTCAGCACGTCTGCGGCGACCAGGTCGGCGACGGTTGCGCTGAGACCCACGGCGTGCGTCGAGCCTGCGGCGGTGACGCGCGCCTGGTACGCGGGTATCGCGACGGCCAACACCGCCGCCGCGACGACCCCCGCCACTGAGAGGTAGAGACGCGAGGGGGCGCGGGCGTGACCGGAATCTGTGACGACGTACGAACCCATGGGTCTGTATCTTACTGCGAGATGCGCGCTACCCGCGCGCCGGTGAGCTCGAGCAGGCGCGCACGGCCGATGCGCACCATCGAGGCGGGGGTTCCCGCGGCGGGGTAGACGACCTCGAAGCGCGCGAGCGACTCGTCGGCGAGGACGAGGAGTCCCGGCGGCAGGTCGAACGGCGAGACGCCGCCGATGGCGAAGCCGGTCGCTGACCGGACGGTGTCGGCGTCGGCGATGCGCGCCTCCGCCCGTCCGGCGACAGCGGCGATCGCCACGGGATCTCCGCGCCGGTCGCCGGGGACGAGTGCGACCAGCGGCGTCGAGCCGGCCACGAATACGAGCGACTTGACGATCTGGCCGAGCTCGCACCCCATGGCGTCAGCTGCCATCTGGGCGGTCTTGGTCGAGTGGTCGAACGTGACGATCTCGTGGGCGAGTCCGTGTCCGGAGAGGTAGTCACGGACGCGTTGCGCCGAACCAGACCGCTTGGGAGTGGTGCGGTCAGAGTCATCGGTCACGCCAGGCTCCTCGCTTTCATTCCACCGACGGCCGGGGTGTGCGCTTCGCTCCGCCGAGCGGTGACAACAGCGCCTCCAGCGCGGACTCGAGACTGTCGGTCCACGACGCGAGCGAATGGATCTCCAGACGCAGGAGTGGCAGATCGGCGTGCGGGCGCTCGACCGAGAAGCCGTTCTCAAGGAGGAAGCCCACGCTCGGCATCGGGGCCGCGGATTCCTCGGCGTGCACGTAACCGTAGGCGAACAGCGCGGTCTCGCCGCGGCCGTGCAGGTCGCGCAAGGTCGCGTGCAGGAGGAGCTTGTCAAGCCCCCGGGAGCGCTCGCTCTCGCGCACGTGCAGGCAGGTCAGAAGCGGCGCGGACGGCTCGGGCGCGCCAGTGGGCAGCGAGCGCGACTGAGGGTAGTAGCGTGCGGGCGCGTACTTGACGAATCCGAGCACCGCCTCGTCCTCGATGGCCACCCGGCCGCACACGCCCCATTCGCGGTTGACCTGCGAGATGCGGGAGCGGAGCAACGACGCGTCGCACGCGGCGCCGCATCGGACGTCGAGAGGGTGCGGCGACTCCCAGTACACGCACGAGTCGCACGGCCGTCCCAGGCGCGCGATCGCGTCGGCGGTGAGCGGTCGCACGCGGCGGCTCATCGACCCTCCTTCCCGGAATCGTCGGCGAGCCCGTCCTTGACGCCCCGGACGAGGCCTTTCCATGACTCGGTGGCTCGTTTGCCGAGCGGAGTGCGGCTCGCGGCCCGCGTAGCGTGCGCGGCCGTGGCCGTCCCGCTGCGGACGGCGCGCTTTGCCGCGGACTTCGCGACGGCCGCGGTCTTGCCCGCTCCCGCGGCGAGTCCTCCGCTGAACTCAAGGACGTCGGCCGAGCGGTCAAGCCAGACCGCGCCCTGAGCGAAGCCGGTCACTGACGCGCCCGCGACCTCTCGAGTCCCGATCGCCGCGTCACTGG
>DASSAH010000338.1:0-1569 GCA_035685585.1 Coriobacteriia bacterium | reverse complement strand
TCCCCGGTTCCCGTCGTCAGCCGCTGAGAGATCGTCCACCCTTTAGATTCGAACTCGGCGTCGTACCAGTCGACGACGTCCTGGAAGGGCTCGGCTGTGAGGAGTCGCGCGCTGTGCACCGTGCCCTCGGCGCTCTGCAGGGACGCTGACGTGTCGATTCGCGCGTCAGGAAAGATCGGGACGTCCTGCGGCCAGCCTTCGGGGAGGGCGTTCTCGCCGCCGGTGTCGACTGCGACGCCCGTGGCATCCTCGACAGCCTGTTCGGCTTCTTGGACGGCACGGTCGGCGACCGCGTCACAGCCGGACGCGCTGAAAGCGAATGTTGCGACCGCCAGCGCCGCGGCGATCCGTACCGAGCTGGCGCGATGCATAGCGGGCACCTCCGCGGTCATCGAACGGTCCCGTGGGAACGTAGCGCTCGGGTCACTGTTGAATGTACCCCCAGGCCGTGCGCTACCACCACCTGGGCGTGGTGCGTTACTGGCCGAGATACCCGATTTCGGCGATGTAGCCTCGCAGGGTCGCGTCGTTCGTGACCGACTGGCAATGATTGATCTCGACCCTCGGGTTGTCGACGTACACGATCACCTCGCCGACGCCGGTCGTGCGGGAGAGTCTGTCGAAGATGTTGACGGCGACGTCTTCCATCGAGGTGCCCGCCGGTACGGCGAGGGGTATCGTCGTCACTGCGCACTCGTCGACTGTGGCGATGATGCGGCTGATCCTGCCGTCGACGACCTGGACATCCTGGGCTCTGCCGCCGGCGAGGATTGCTATGACAACGACGAGGGCCCCGACCGCGATGGTCGCTGGCACGACGGGGAACGGACGTTTGGCCGGCGAGCTCGCCGACGAGGACTCCTTCTTGGGCGAGTCACTCCCGGACGACGTGGTCTTGGCCATGCTCGATCTCCTCATCTCGTGACGAATCGGACCACCGGACTAAACGGAGCATACGACATGCCAGCCTGGGGCCGTCTGCCGATTACTCATCGATGATGCGCATCGCCTCTTCCCGGTACGCGTCCATCACATAAGGAATGCCGGAGACGCGGGACGCTTCGTCGGTCAGCGCGACAAGGTCCGCGCGGGAGATCGCGGGTATCGAGAAGTTGCGCGACCCGCTCATGAGCTGCTGGAGTCCGACCTTGAGCTTGTCGCAGAACGCGTGCAGGGCGATCGCTCCGAGCGGGAAGCCGTCAACAGCGTCTCCGTACACGCTCTTGAGGGTCTCGTAGTTGACGAAGATCTCCTCTTTCGTGGTTCCGAACTGCGAGACCGACTTCGGCAGGTCCTCTTCGGCCATCCACACGCCGATGTTCTTGCCCACGAACCCGGGGATCATCAGCGCCCGGCCCATGCAGACGGCCTTCATGTGCGGTGAGCCGAGCGCAAGCACCTTGAAGATGTGGTCTTCCGTCGAGAAGCCGCCGGCCATCGCGAGGTCAGGCACGAACTCCCCGCGTTGGGCGAGCCGCTCCGCGAGTTCGTTCGCCATGCACTGGAGATAGAGTGTCGGGATGCCCCACTCCTGCATCATCCGCCACGGGCTCATGCCAGTGCCGCCGG
>DASSAH010000337.1:0-2627 GCA_035685585.1 Coriobacteriia bacterium | reverse complement strand
CGGGAAAGCCCGGTGGTGCCGACGACGCAATGCACGCCCGCGGCGAGCGCTGTGGCGCAACTCGCCTCGACCGACGCGGGGTGGGTGAAGTCGACCATCACGGCCGGGCGAGACGTGGCGATCGCGCTCGGCAGGTCGGGGTCGCAGGTCACCTCGTCGCCAGCGCCGTCATCGAGAGGGCAGCCGTGGCGGCCCGGGTCGACCGCGGCCACGACACGGATCCCATCGGCGGCCGTGAGAGCTTTGACGACCTCGCGGCCCATCTTGCCTGCGGCGCCGTTGACAAGTACGTCGATCATGGGGCCTCCCCTCGCCTACCGAGCGAAGCGTGCGACCTGCGGTCTGGAATGTGGGCCGATGACCGCGAGCACACGCTCACCCCCGAGCAGTTCCCGGGCGACACGCGTGGTCGCGTCAAGGTCGACGGCGTTGACGCGACCAAGGGCTTCGTCCATCGAGAGGAGCTCCCCTCCCGTGACTGCGTTCTTCCCAAGGCGGGTCATGCGGTTGCGGGTGCTTTCGAGGCCAAGGACAAGATGTCCCTTGATCGACTCCTTCGCGCGAGACAGCTCGTCTTCGGTCAGCCCGGTATCAAGGAGCCGATCGATCTCGGTGCGGATCAGCGCTACGACGCGCTCCGCGTTCTCAGGACGCGTGCCCGCGTAGATCGTCCACTGGCCGGTGTCCTGATAGAGCGCGTGGAAGCTGTAGACGGCATACGCAAGCCCCTGCTTCTCGCGAATCTCCTGGAACAGGCGGGATGACATCCCTCCGCCGAGAACGACGTCGACCACCGCCAGAGCGAAGCGGTCGGGGTGGTGCGCGTTGAGACATGCGACGCCGTAGCAGATGTGGGCCTGCTCGGTCTCCTTGGTCATGACCGCGTACGGTCGTACCGGACCGGAGTCAGTCGTGGTCCGTTCGCTGCGGGACCCGGCGGGGAGCGCCAGGTGCTCTCTCACCAAGGCGACAACTTCGTCGTGGTCGACGTTTCCCGCGGCGGCGACGACGCAGTTGCCGGTGAGGTAGTGGCGCGACCGGAACTCCACCGAGGCTCGGTGATCGAACCGGCGCACCGTGGACTTCCGCCCAAGGATGGGCAGGCCGACCGGGTGTTGGGGCCAGAGGGTGCGCGAGAAGAGTTCGTGTACCCGGTCGTCGGGCGTGTCCTCGGTCCGGGCGATCTCCTCCAAGACGACTTTACGCTCCTTGCGGCAGGCGCTGTCCGAAAGCGAGGCGTTGCAGACCATGTCGGAGAGAAGCTCAAGCGCCTTCGGTACGTGCTCGTCCGTCATGCGTGTGTAGTAGCAGGTGTACTCCTTGCTCGTGAACGCGTTGAGTTCAGCGCCGAGCCGGTCGAACGCCTGGGAGATGTCCGACGCCGAGCGAGAGGGCGTTCCCTTGAACATCATGTGCTCCATGAAGTGGGACATCCCGGCCTCTTCGGCGCTCTCGTCGCGGCTGCCCACGGAGAACCAGATGCCGAGGGCGACAGACCTCACCGTGTCGATGCTCTCCGTCAGCACGGTGAGTCCGCCGTCCACGACGGTCTCGCGATAGAACGTCATGGTCCGGTCCCGTGCCTAGTGGCGCCGGCGCGGCTTGCGGTCCGTCCGCTCACCGCCGTGCCCGCGATCGGGCCGTGCACCGGTCCCCGGGGAGGGACGGTCATCGCGATCACCTCGGCCGGACGAGGGAGGCGCCTCGGGCTTGTCGACACGGTCAAGACTGATCTTGCCGCGGTCGTCGATGTCAAGGACCTCGACCTCCACCTCGTCCCCGACGTTCAGGACGTCCTCGACCTTGTCGACGCGTCCTTTCGCGACGCGGGAGATGTGGAGTAAGCCGTCTTTGCCAGGCGTGAGCTCGATGAACGCCCCGAACGCCTGAATCGAGACGACTCGGCCGCGGTAGCGCTCACCGATCTCCGGCACCTTCACGATCAGCTGAATCCGGCGGACCGCCTCTTCCCCGCCCTGGTCGCGCGAGGCGACGAAGATCGTCCCGTCCTCCTGGATGTCTATCTGGGCGCCCGTCTCCTCCTGGATGCCGCGGATGATCTTGCCGCCCGATCCGATGACGTCGCGGATCTTGTCCACCGGAATCTTGATGGTGATGATTCGCGGGGCGAACTTCGAGAGCTCTTCCCGCGGGGTCCCGATCGCCTCAAGCATCTTCGAGAGGATGTGCGCTCGTCCCTCCGCGGCTTGCCGAAGCGCCCGCTCCAGGATGTCGTGCGAGAGCCCCTTGGCCTTGTTGTCCATCTGGAGGGCGGTGATGCCTCGTTCGGTACCTGCGACCTTGAAATCCATGTCACCGAGGAAATCCTCGAGTCCCTGGATGTCGCTCAAGACGACGACGTCGTCGTCTTCCTTGATAAGTCCCATCGCAATCCCTGAGACCGGGGCCGATATGGGGACTCCGGCGTCCATGAGGGCAAGCGTGGAACCGCAGACCGAGCCCATGGAGCTCGATCCGTTCGACTCGAGGACCTCGGATACGATGCGGATGGTGTACGGGAACTGGTCTTCGGGCGGGATGACCGGCACCAGCGCGCGCTCAGCAAGCGCGCCGTGGCCGATCTCCCGGCGCTTCGGTCCGCGCATGAACCCGGTCTCGCCGGTGCA
>DASSAH010000336.1:0-4381 GCA_035685585.1 Coriobacteriia bacterium | reverse complement strand
GCTCTCACCAGGGATTCTACCACGCGCCTCGCCTCGTCTCACTGGTGCAGCGCCGTCGCGTGCACATCGTCCCCTTGTACGTCGCCGAGCAGCACCCGTACGACGTCTCCCTGCTTCATGCCCGTCGCTGCCGCGAATCGGGTCTTCAGATAGTCCTCGGTCGTTCCGCTGGCCCACGTCGTGTCAGCACCAACGCGCTCCACGAGGACATCGGCTTCCTGGCCCCGTCGCTTACGAGCGTACGCGCGGCGGAGGCGAGCATCATACTCGCGCACGACCGCGGCTCTGCGGCTTGCGACAGTCGCATCCACCTGGCCGTCCAAGTCGGCAGCCCGGGTTCCCGCCCGGCTCGAATAGCGGAACACGTGCAGACGCGCGAACTCCGCCTGCTCGATGACCGAGAGCGTGCGAGCGAAGTCAGACTCCGTCTCCCCCGGGAAGCCCACCATGACATCGGTCGTGACGGCGATGCCGGGCACTGCGTCGCGCAGCAGGGCGAGACGCTCGAGGTACTCGGCCGCCGAATAGCCCCGCCTCATCGCCTCGAGTACGTCGTCTGAACCCGACTGTAGAGGCACGTGCAGATGCGGACAGAGCTGCGGGGTCTCAGCGAACGTGTCGGCGAGGTCGCGAGTCACGCCGAGTGGCTCGACGCTCGACAGGCGCACGCGCTTCACGCCCGTCGAAGCCACCGCGCGCACGAGGCCGGGGAGCGCAGCGCCCGCCGAGCGGTACCGCCCGAGGTTGATGCCAGTCACTACCACCTCGGCCACGCCTGATGCCGCGAGAGCCTCTACCTCGTGCACGACCGCGCGCAGGTCCACCGACCGGGGCTCCCCTCGCGCGAACGGGACGACACAATACGCGCAGCACGCGTCGCAGCCGTCCTGGACCTTGACGGCGACACGTGTCCGCGGCCCGTTCGCACTTCGCGCGTCCGGCGGGGTCGTCACCTCCACGAGACCGGCCACAGCTGACGCGACGGCGAAGACCCGCTCTCGATCAGGCTCGACGACGACGCGCTCACCGAGCGCCGCAACCCCGTCCGGGTCGAGCGCCGCGAGGCAGCCGGTGACAAGGACGGTCGGGTGCGCCGGGGAGCCCAGAGCCCGTCTGATCGCCTTGCGGGCCTTGCGGTCGGCCTCGGCCGTCACGGAGCACGTGTTCACGATGACGATCTCCGCCTCTCGCGCAACGGCGAATCGCGCACCGCTCGCGGTGAGCGCCGCGACGACGCCCGCACTCTCGGCCTGGTTGACCTTGCAGCCCAGCGTCTTCACGTGAACGCTGCGGACACGGTTCCCTGTGTGCCGAGGGCGGCTAGGCACGAGGTCTCCCGCCAAGTCCGCCGAGCTCGTACGCGCATAGCGCGGCGGCCACGATCCCGGCGGTCTCCGTGCGCAGTACCGTCTCGCCGAGGGTCACCGCTCTAGCGCCGGCCGACTCGAGCAGGTAGACCTCTGCGCTCGTGAGCCCTCCCTCCGGACCGACCACGAGGGCGACACGCGCATCGCCGGCGACCCCCGCCTCGTCGAGCGCCTGTCCGACGCCCGGACCCGAGACCGCGGCATCCTCCCAGACGACAAGCATGGCGTCGTACTCGGCGCATCTCGACGCCACCTCCGGCAGCGTGATCGGATCACCCACCTCCATCACGGAGCCTCGTCCGGACTGTTTCGCCGCTGCGAGCGCGACCCTCCTCAGCCGCTCGGCCCGCCGCTTGCGGCCATGGAGGTCGAGACGGACGGACGAGCGCTCCGTGATCACTGGGACGACGGACTCGATGTTCAGCTCGGTCGCCTTCTCCACGACGAGGTCGAGCTTCCCCGCTGTCGCGATGCCCTGGAACAGGGTGACACCAGCCGGCTCGAGCCGCTCGACTCCTGAGACGATCTCACCGATGAGCGCCTCGCGTGAGCACGAGACGACTCGCGCGCGCCAGGCGCTGCCGTCAGGCTCGACGACCACCACTTCATCTCCGGGGCCGGCCCGCAGCACAGCGGTGAGATGGTGAAGGTCGTCGCTCGACAGGCCCAGCTCCAGCGCGCCGTCCCTCCCGGCGATCTGCGACTCCAGGAAGAAGCGGCGGCCTCGCCCATGCGACCGTGCGGGCTCGGACATCAGCCCTTCAGCCACTCCTTCAAACGGTCGAGCGGGCGTACCTGGGCCTTCTCCCCGAAGGTCGCCGCAAGTCTGGCGAGAAGCTCTCGCTGCTCCTTGGTGACCTTCCGCGGTATCTCGACCGCGGCGTGCACGATGAGATCACCGCTGCCCGGCCTGTTGAGGCGTGGCAGCCCCTTCCCGCGCAGCCGGATGCGGTCTCCGTGTTGGGTTCCGGCAGGAACGCTCACGTTCAGCTGTCCATCAAGACCAGCAACGCTCATCTGCGCGCCGAGGGCTGCTTCCGTCACCGACAACGACATCCGCGCGTGAAGGTCAGCGCCTTCTCGATGCAAGAACTCATGCTCCGCGACCCGTACGCTCACGAACAGATCGCCTGATGGCGCGCCCCTGAATCCCGCTTCGCCGGCACCGGGCATCCTGGTCTGCATACCGTCTTCGATGCCCGCTGGAATCTCGATGGTGAGATGGTCACGATCGGGTACCCGTCCCTGGCCCTGGCACTCGGCGCACAACGACTCGATCACCTGTCCTGTCGCCGAGCACTTCTCGCACGGGGAGACGGTCTCCATCGTGCCGATGAAGGTCTGCCGCCGCGTGCGGCGTTGTCCTGACCCTCCGCAGTCGGGGCAGGCCGCCGCGGGCGCCTCACCGTCCGACCCGCTTCCCGCGCACTCCTCGCACACGACGAGCCGATTGACCGCAATCTCACGGCTGACGCCGGTCGAGACATCCTCCAGGCTGACCTCCACCTGGACGGCCATGTCCCTCCCGCGGGCATGCGCGCCGCGAGCCTGGCCCCGGACGCCGCCGAAGAAGGCGCTGAACAGGTCGTCCATACCGAACCCGCCGAAGATGTCGCCGAGATCAGGGCCGGCGCTCGCACGCGGATCGACCGTCCCGTAGGTGTCGTACATCGCGCGCTTAGCGGGGTCCGACAAGACGTCGTACGCCTCGTTCACCGCCTTGAAGCGCTCCTCGGCGTCGTGGTCCTGACAGACGTCCGGGTGGCACTCGCGGGCCTTGCGGCGAAACGCCTTCTTGATCTCGGCTTCGCTCGCATCGCGCTCGACACCAAGCACGACGTAGTAGTCTTTCACACCTGCGGGCACGCTCACTCCTTCTTGCATCCGAACGTTCGAACGGGTGGATTGCGTCTCACAACGCGTGGCCGCCACTCGTGCGGCAACCAAGCGCCTCCGACAGCCCGTCGGCGGCGCAATGCACGGCCGCTATCGACCGCGAATAGTCCATACGCTTGGGTCCGATGACGCCGACGATGCCGTCTGCGGTCGCCGAACCGTACCGAGTCGCAACGAGGCTCAGGTGCTCCAGCTCATGAGCGGTGTTCTCGCTCCCGATCCGCACCGTCAAACCGCCACCGCGCATGACTTCCGAGAGGGCCTCAAGCATCACGAGCCCGTCCTCAAGCACCGTGAGCAGAGGGCGTATCATCGCAGCGTCGGCGAACTCTGGCAAGTCGAGAAGCTCGGGGACTCCGACGTGGTAGAGACGATCGCGGTCCGCCTCTTCGAGACAGTCAAGGACGTGCTCGAGAACCTCGGCGAACAACGTGTCCGCGGATCCCGCGTCGACCAGCCGCAACAGCGGCCTGACCTCCGACGCACGCTTGCCGTCCAACAGGGTGTTGAGTGCCTGCTCGACCTCGGCAAGGCGCCCCTCGCGCGCCTCTCGCGTGAGCGAGACCTGCCTGCTTACGACCTCGCCCTGCTCGGTGATCACGACGACGAGCACGCGGCCCGCCGCCATCCCAACGAGGTCCACGCGCCGGATACGCGAGAAGTTCAGGGTCGGCGCCATGACCACGGCCACATAGTGCGTGACGCGAGAGAGCAGCGCCGACGTCTCCCGCATGAGCTCGTCGACCTCACCAGCAAGCGCGACGTAGCGCTGGCGCACGCCTGCGGCCTCTCCGTCCAGACGCAGCTCACCAGGTTCGAGCAGTTCATCAACGAACGCGCGGTAGCCAGCGTCCGTCGGCACCCTGCCGGCTGAGACGTGAGGCTGGTAGACGTAGCCGGTCTCTTCGAGCGCGGCCAGCACGTTTCTGACCGTGGCTGGGCTGCACCCGAGTTCGTGGCGCTCAACCAGGTGCTTCGACCCGACCGGCTGACCGGTCGCGATGTACTCCTCCACTAGCGCCCTCAGCACGCGGCGCCTGCGGCCACCGACCATTCCGAGCTCCCCGGACGATTCCCCGATCGCTTCCCGCGACCCTCGACAAGCTGGCACTCGATTA
>DASSAH010000335.1:0-3197 GCA_035685585.1 Coriobacteriia bacterium | reverse complement strand
CGTCGTCGCGAATCGCCTCGACGATGACACGGCGCTCGTCGGCGTCGAACTCGACTCTTGCCATCTGCTTTCCTCCCGAGCCGTCGCCGTGGTAGAATGGGGACGACGGCTCCACTCCAGTGCCTGTCAATCCGACGGTTCGCGCGCCAACGCGAGCCGTCGACTCATTTCAGCTCCCCTGTCACCTCCTTGAACCAGCTCCCGACGATCTCTCCCTCGGTCCGCAGGCTGTGGCGCCGTCGCCACTCGTTGACGCGCGCCACGCGCTGGCGGAACCGCTCCTCGCGCTTCGTGGCGGGCCGCTCGATCTCTGGGCCGAGAACCTGCCGATCGGTGACTTGCATCTCTCTGTCTCCTCGTGATCTCGCCTAGTTGGCCGCCATCAGGTCGCCGCCGGGAGCGTCGCTCCCCGCGATCTCGGCCACACTCAGCGGCACGACGATCGGGGCGAAGCGGCGCGGCAGACGCCCGACGAGCTTGACGAAGCACTCGACGCAGGTGCCGTGGCTCGTCCGCCCATCGCGCTGCGACTGCTCGCGGACGTTCGGGCCGTGGGGCTTGCCGTCTGGGTGAGCGAAGCGCCCACACCAGGCGCAACAGTGGTGCTTGCGGATGCGCGGCTTGCGGGCGACGGTGGCGACGACGCTGAGGGTCCGTGTCGCGGGTGCCAGAGCCAGAGCCGTGCTAGCAATCATCTGAATGCCCTCCCGCTGTGACTGTGGTTTGGCGCTGCCGTGACGCCTTGGACCTAGACTTGTGTAGGACGCTACCTGTCGCGTAGATCGCGGGACACGCCGAACTCAGGAGGTGGCCGACTTGACCAGCACCAGGGAGCCTCGGCGGCAGGTGTTAGCATTCGCCGAGTGTCGCGTCGTCGGGATGCCGAGGGCCTGGCACCAGCGCGAGACCGTCGACGGGTTGACCTTGAACTCCGCTGCGACTGCCCGCCGGTTGTCCTTGTGCCGCGCCAGCGCGTCGCGGAGCGCCGCCTCGAACGAGGTCTGCGTTACCAGCTCGACGCGGGCCTGCGCGGTCCGCCTTCGGTCCGTTGCTCGCTGGGTGGTCTGCATCGCGTCTACCTCCTATGTAGTACTCTACTCCTTGCGTAGATATTGCGCAATATGCTAGGCCGAAACTCTAACCAACTCTAACCCTGCGCGTTGCGGGTCCGGTATGCGGTACACTAAGGGGGAACACAGAGGATGAGGTTTACGGTGGCGAACGTTTCGCGGCTCGACGTGGCTGTCGGGCGACGGATACAGCTGGCGATGGAGCGCGCCGGCCTGAACAAGGTCGAGCTCGCGGCGCGACTCGGCACGAACGACGAGAACGTCAGCCGTTGGACGAAGGGCCGCTCGCCGATCTCGCTCGCCTGGGTCGAGCGGATCGCTCGCGCCCTCCAGGTGCCGATCGGTGAGCTGATCCCGCCCGAAGAGCTGCCGGTCTCCGAGTACCGCGAGGCGTGGGCGATCCTCGAATCGCTGCCGCCGGGCCAGCGTCGCGCGGTGATCGACACCGTGGCGGCGATCGCACGGCAGGCGCGCGCCGGGTCGACTGGAGCCGCCAGCGTCGAGAGAGCTGGCTAATCCGTCGTCGTCGCCTTGCCGCCCCACCGCTGCCACCTCGCCGCGTTGTAGAACGTCCGTTCTAGGCTTATCCTAACCGAGACCATCCTACCACGCAAGCCCTACCCTGTCCCTACCGGAAACGTCAGCGAGGCCGCGTCAATAGGACGTTCGGGCCACGGTAAAGGTGTCGTCACAGAGCGGGCGGGCGGGCGTTGGGGGCTTGCTTGAGCTTCCACATGACTAAGCCGGCGGGGTTGCGGACCCGGACGCCGGCGCTCCGCTGATCCTGGACGTAGGCCAGGGCGATGGCGATCCGCGCCAAGTCGTGCTGGCGGAACATCTGCTCCGGGTCGCCGAACCCGTACTCGCGGAGATCGTCGGCTATCTCGCCGCGCAACTCGTACCAGCGTCGCCGCTCTTTCCAATCGCTCGGCTCGCGGTCGGGCTGAAACGCGAACTGCGAGAGCCACGTCCCCACCCATTCATTCATGCCACCAACCATGTGGCGGTTTTCCACAGCATTACGTCGCGCCGGAGCGCCCTCGTGGATAGCTTGTCCACATTCAGCGGCCTCCGCGCTGGCCTCCGGTGGACAATTCTCGGCGTCCGGTGGATAGGGCTGTGGATTACGAGCCGACGAGTCTCGAGACTGTGGATAAGTCCGGCGTTGGAACGGCAGGATTTTGGACATAGCAATGCCCTCCGAGTGCTTGACTCCGAGGGCACGGTTAGCTAGACTGTGTGCAAGTGAAGACACACGGCCTGAGATCAGCCCTCGGGTCGTATAGGATGAGCGGGCGTTGCGAGCGCCCGCTTTCCATTTGCGCCATGATTGACCGCCGGCCAGCCGGCGTCAAGCGTCAGTTTCACCCTCTCCCCACATCCCCGCCAGCTTCGCCAGCGCGACGTTCAGGCCGTCCCGCATAGCCTCGGCGCGCCGGAGGTCACGGCGCACCGTCCGCAGTTGCTCTTGCAGCACGCCGATCCGCTGGTCGCGTTCGGAGAGCTGGCCCGCCTGGTCGGAGAGCCGCACCAGCAATCCGGCCAGCGTTTGATCCTGTTGCAACGCGATCGCCGTGCTCGCGGGGTTGTTCACAGCCGTTGCAACGGCCGTCTCGGCCTGCTCCGCTTGCCGCTTCGCCGCCTCCAGTTCCGCGCTCGGCACGCAGACCTCGGTCAGCCGTCCATCCTTGCGCGGCGCCCACTTGTCGCGCTTCGCCTGCATTCTGACCGCCGGCTCGCTCTTGCCGAGTCGGATCGCTGCCGCCGGATAGGTGAGCCATTCGCCGTCGAGAGTCTGCACGTCGGACATATGCACCCCTTTGAACGTGTTTGAACGATGGCGCATGCTGCGTTACACGCGTTCAAACGTCAAGGTGTTTGAACAGCTTTGAACAGGTTGATTACACGCGTTTGAACGTATGCTATACTGTCCCTGTTGGCGGCAGCACGGATAGAGGACGTGCTCCTGGTCGGGTCGTTGCAAGCTCCCCCGATCTGTCAGAGTACATCCCGCAGAGGGCTTGCACCCGATGCGCCCAAAGCCGGAGCATAGCGGTCGGCCCCGTTGGTTGGGCCAGCCGGCTGGACCGGCCCGCCAGCAACCTTGCGGGATGGTGTAGTGGCTGC
>DASSAH010000334.1:0-3200 GCA_035685585.1 Coriobacteriia bacterium | reverse complement strand
GAAGACCGCGTCGAGCAGCGTCGTCTGCGGCATGCCGGTCGCGGCGGCCCGTTCGATGACCGAGATCGCCGCCGCGGGATCGTGCCTCACGAGCGCGCGGTACAGACGAAGAGCCGTGTCGTCCGCCACCCGCTCCCCCTTCTCGCTCAGCGCTCACGCGTGGCGCGCCGTGTGGCACCGCGCTCCGCCCATCATCACAGAACCGGCGCGCTACCGCACTCTCGCGCGGTCTGGCCCGGAGATGTCGTCTGGTAGCGGTGGTGGGATTCGAACCCACACGGCCTTTCGGCCAGAGGCTTTTAAGGCCCCCTCCTGTACCGATTCGGATACACCGCCGTTGCGCTCAGCCCGAGCCGACGGCGCGGCGTCACGCCGCCGAACCGCGCTTCTCGAGCACGATGCCATATAGTATGTCGTGCTCGCTCACAGCCGTCGAATCAAGGCAAGCGCGCTCGAGCACGGCAAGCAGGACGAGCACGCCGCCGATGATGACGGGCGCCCGGCCAGGATCGAGGCCCTCGACCTCGGCGGCCCTGCGCGCGAGCGGCAGTGAGACCAGCCGCTCCAGGATGTTGCGCATGTCCTCGACGCGGACGACCGATCCGTGCACGCGGTTCGGGTCGTAGGTCACGAGCCGCTGATGGATGGCCGAGAGCGTCGTGGCAGTGCCCGCGAGCGCGATGGACAGCCGCGGTCGGGTCGGCAGCGCGTCGAAGAAGACGTCGACCTCCCGCCGCACCCATGCGGAAGCGCTTCGCAGCTCGCTTTCGGCCGGCGGGTCTGACGCGAGGAAGCGCTCCGTCACCCGCCGCGCGCCGACGTCTATCGACTGGGCGGTCTCGACCTCGGCCACGGGAGGCTCTCCGTGCGCGTTCCGTCGCCCGTAGACGAGTTCGGTCGACCCTCCGCCGATGTCGCTCACGAGAAGTCCCTCGCCCGAGATCTCGTGGGTCGCTCCCGCGAACGCCAGACGCGCCTCGGCGTCCCCGGAGATGACCTCGGGCGTGACACCATACGCGGACAGCCTCTCGGCGAACAGCGCGGCGTTGGCGGCATCGCGCGACGCCGAAGTGGCCACCGCCCGCCACTCCTCCACGCCGAGCTCGCGCATCCGGACCGCGTACCCCGCGATGACGGCCTCCACCCGGTCCATGGCCGCCTCCGAGAGGCGCCCGGTCCGCGTCAGGTCTTCGCCGAGATGGGTGATGTCGGTGCTTCTCGCGACCTCGGTGACCTCGCGACCGGCGACATCGGCGACGAGCAAACGGGTGGTGACCGTTCCGATGTCGATCGCCGCGACCCGCCGCGTCGCGCTCACCTCGAGTCCTCGACGGCCCCGAGCAGCGAGGCGCACCGGCCTTCGGCGCAGTCCGGACCCGATCCGCCGAGTGTCTCGACGCCGATCGGGTCATCGATGCCTGCAAGTGCCGCCGCCACGTGGGCGTGCAGGCACTTGGTCGCGGCCGGGTCACGTTGTCCCGCGATGCCTACCGGCGCGCAAGGGTCGGCGCCGCCCCCCTCGCGCGCCCGCCGCGCGCGGTATCGCTCGTCCGAGTCGCGAAGACGTCGGGAGATCGACGCGTCGGCCGCCAGCCGCGACGCCCACACACCAGTCGCCCCGCCAGACTCCGCCGCTCCCACGGACGCGACCAACCACGGACAGGTGAGCCAGAACAGGGTCGGAAACGGTGTGCCGTCACGAAGCGCCGGCGGAGTGCCGATAACCTGGGGGAAGCCGAATCGACACGTGGTCTCGACCCACCACTTTCCCCGCGGCGCCCTCCCGAGCTGAGCGGTGACGACGGCGGTCGCCGACAGCGATGGCAGGGCGCGACCGGTCATCATGAAGACCCTACCGCCTCCCGAACACCAGGTCGACAAGGCCGCTCCAGACACCCGCGCCCTCGGCGCCCTCCTCGGCCTGGGCGGCTGCGACCGCAGGCGAGTCCTCGTGCGAGGCATCGACCACCACGAAGGCGTTCTCTCCCTCCTTGACCATGCCGAGCGTCTCCCGAGCGACCTCCTCGACCCCCTCAGGGGTCTGAAGCCGCTCGATCTGCGAGTCGAGATGGGCGTTGCGCTCTCTGAGCGCCTCGAGTTCCGCCCGTGCGCGCGCCTGCTCGCGAGCCTCCTGGTAGTGAATCTTGACGGGCGCATAGAACCCCCATGCGGCCGCCGCGAAGATGAGGAGTAACAGCAGCGGGAGTAGCCACCGGCGCCGAGCGCCCCGCGCGCACGCCCGCGACGCCGCTGGTCCTCGACGTACCGGCGCTCCGCGCGACGCTCGACTCGCTCTCACTTTCGCTTTCTGCGTGCGCGAAGCCGAGCCACGACCGGACCTCGCCGAGGAGGCGGTCCGCTGTGTGCTCGCTGTAGCCCCGTGCTGCGTCGATCTCCTCGAAGCCATACCGTGAGGATTCTGTGAGAAGGCCAGCGAAACCACGTCAGACGTGCAAGACGCCTACACGCGGATGATACCACACGTCAGTCGGGAGTATAGCCTCTACCGAAGGTCGAGGTCGACTGTTGCGATGCTCACGGCACCGACCGGACGAGGATGCAGTCGGTCGCACCGGGTACGCGTGACGAGATGCCGGCGGTGATCGCGACCTTCTCGCCGCTGGACACAAGACCGGCATCCCGCACGGCTTCCGCCACGCTGTCGAGCATGAGGCGGGTGTCTTCCGCCAACGGCACGACGAGCGGCCGCACACCCCACACCACGGCCAGCCTGCGCGCAACGTGAGGATGGGGCGTGACCGCGATCACCGGCGTGGAAGGACGATGGCGAGCGACCGAGCGCGCGGTCGCTCCCGACTGCGTGGCGGTGATGATCGCCGCGAGCCCGAGGCCGTCCGCGAGCTCGCAGACGGCCGCGCTCACCGCTGCCGTGACGTCCCCGGGATTCGTGCGCGAGGACGCCGAGGGCTCGGCTCGCGGTCGCGACTCCTCGGCACGGACGGCGATTCGCGCCATCGTCGCGACCACGTGCGCGGGATGCGCGCCGACGGCGGTCTCGGCCGAGAGCATCACGGCGTCGACGCCGTCGAAGATGGCGTTCGCGACGTCGCTCGCCTCAGCTCGTGTCGGCCGGAGCGAAACGGTCATGGATTCGAGCATCTGCGTGGCAACGATCACCGGCACGCCCGCTCCCCGACACGCTCGGATGATGTCCCGCTGCAGGATGGGAACCTCCTCGG
>DASSAH010000333.1:0-2282 GCA_035685585.1 Coriobacteriia bacterium | reverse complement strand
CTCGTCGCGGCGGAAGCCGGTGTCGGGCCGTGTCGCGGATGCAACACCTGCGCCGTCACGGGCGAATGCGTCGTACGTGACGGCATGGACAAGGTGAACCGCAGAATCGACGCGGCGGACGCGCTCGTGATCGCCAGCCCGGTGTATTTCGCGACGGTACCGGCCGTGCTCAAGGTCGTCTATGACCGGGTGCAGCCGTACTGGGCCCGGGCGCACCGGCTCGACCTGCCTCGCGGCAGTCGGCGCCCCGGAGCGTTCATCGCCGTTGGCGGAGGAGGCGACCCGTTCGGCTTTCACTGTGCGGTCGCGCCGACGAAGAGCGTTTTCGCGGTGCTCGGCGTGGACTACTCTGCGGAGCTGTGCGTGGCCGGTCCCGATGCTCGCGGGGACGTCCTCGTATACCGTCGGGAACTCGAGCGCGCCGCCGAGATCGGCGCATCGATCGTGGCCACCGTTGAGGCCGGCCGCGAGACGCGGTGACGTCCGGGACGGGCTCCCTCGTAGCGACCTGCTCGTTTGCCCGGTGGCCCCGCATTTGGATACAATCGGACTCCGCTTTCTCGAACGGCAGACGAACACCGACGGAAGGTTCGTATGGGGGACGAGTCGGTTCGTCCGGCACGATTCCTGCGCGTCGCACACATCGCCGTAGCACTCATTCCAGCATTCGTACTCGTCTTGAGCGTCACCGGATTCGTGTGGGCACACAAAGGCGTCACTCTCGTTGTCGAGGGTGATCACCGTTTCATGAAGACCCAGGCCGCGACCGTCGGCGATCTCCTCCGGGAGGCCGACGTCGCGCTCGGCGATTCTGATGTCGCCGCGCCGCCGGTCGACGCCGCCGTGACCGATGGCATGACCGTGACGGTGCGGCGCGCCGTTCCCGTCACCGTACGCGTCTCGGGGGAGCCGCTGGAGCTCGACGTCATCGGCGC
Organism: Coriobacteriia bacterium; assembly: GCA_035685585.1. Taxonomy (GTDB): domain Bacteria; phylum Actinomycetota; class Coriobacteriia; order Anaerosomatales; family SLCP01; genus DASSAH01. Next base: position 1,347 of record DASSAH010000333.1, on the reverse strand, counting down.
CACCGTCACAGACGCCCTCGTGGCGGCCGGTGTCGATCCGAGTCGCGGCGTCTCGGTAGAGCCGCCGCTCGACACCCCCCTGACGCCAGGCCTTGTGGTCGATGTGACCGATGTCTTCATGAGGGTCATCGAGGAGACGACCGACGTGCCCTATGAGGTCGTCACCGAGAACGACGCGTCGCTTCCGCGGGGCACGCGGGCCGTCAGGCGAGCAGGCGAACCGGGCGTCGTCATGAAGGTCTATCGCGTGCTCGTCACGGCGGGGGCCGAGGGCCCTCGGACACTCACCGCCGAGTACGTGGTGAGTCCGCCGGTTGACGAGGTGGTGGCGGTGGGCACGAAGCGTTCAGGCACCAGGGTCGCGGTCTCGCGGGAGCGCGCTCCCGCCGCCGGGGCGTTGCGTGAGGGGACGCGCATGACGGTGGTCGCGACGGGGTACACCACCCAGGACCCCGGTGTCGATACGCGAACGGCAACCGGAGTGCCGGCCGTTCGCGGTGTGATGGCCGTCGATCCGGCGGTCATCCCCTTCGGCACCCGCGTCTACGTTCCTGGGTATGGGACGGCGGTGGCGGCTGACACCGGCGGTGCGATAGACGGGGCGAAGATCGACCTGTGTTTCGACACCAGGGCCGAAGCGTTCGCGTGGGGTCGTCGCACCGTCACCGTCACGATCCTCCCCTGACCGAGGAGACTCCGTGCCGCACTCGCGCCTCGCGTCGCCCGGGGCGACCCGTGCCGTGCTCCGGGAGCATGGAATCCACACCAAGAAGGCGCTCGGCCAGCACTTCCTGATCGATGACAACGTGGTCGGGAGGATCGTCTCGCTTGCCGCGCTCTCTGGAGACGAGCCGGTCGTCGAGGTCGGGCCGGGAATCGGCACGCTCACGCTGGCGTTGTGCGAGGCGGCGGGCGCGGTCGTCTCCGTCGAGCGCGACGCGCGGCTCCTGCCGGTCCTCGCGACGACCACGGGAGGCTGCGAGCGCCTTGAGGTCGTGTGCGCTGACGCTGTCGAGGTGGCACCCGCTCGTCTCACGACATCGCTCGGTCCTCCTGTCGCGCTCGTCGCGAACCTGCCGTACGCGGTCGCGGCTACGGTGACCTTGCGCTTCTTCGAGTTGCTCTCATCGCTGCGGTTTGCGGTCGTCATGGTTCAGGCCGAGGTCGCTGACCGGATGGAGGCCACGCCCGGCTCGAAGGAGTACGGGGCGTACACCGTCAAACTTCGGCTGTGGGCGCGGCCGGCCGGGCGCTTCGCGGTCGCTCGCACATGCTTCTTGCCACCGCCGCGGGTCGACTCAGCTGTGCTGCGGCTTGACCGGGTGGAGACGGCCGCTCCCCCCGCGC
>DASSAH010000332.1:0-7366 GCA_035685585.1 Coriobacteriia bacterium | reverse complement strand
CTCGTCCGTCGACTCGTCGTCGGCGTCCGCAGCCTCCAGGCCGGCCACCTCGATCGCGGTCCCCAGCGTTTCCGCCGCGTCCTTCATCGAGAGCGAAATGCGTCGGCGATCGAGGTCGACCTCTTTCACCTTCACCATGACGTTCTCGCCGACGGCGGTGACCTGCTCGGGCGTCTCGACGTGCACCTTCGCCATCTCGGAGATATGCACGAGTCCTTCGACCCCGTCGCCCAATCCGACGAACGCGCCGAACGGCACGAGCTTGGTCACGCGGCCTTCGATGATCGAGCCAACCGGGAACTTCTTCACGAGCTCCTGCCACGGATCGGGCTGCGTCTGCTTCAGGCCGAGCGAGATGCGCTCGCGGTCCATGTCGACGTCGAGAACCTTGACCTCGACCGAGTCCCCCACCTTCACAACCTCGGACGGATGGTTGACGTGGCTCCACGAGAGCTCCGAGATGTGGACGAGCCCGTCGATGCCGCCGAGGTCGACGAATGCGCCGAAGTCAACGATGCTCGAGACGGTACCCGGGAGGATCTGCCCCTTCGCGAGCTTCTCGAGAATGGCGGTCCGCTCGTGCTTGCGTCCCTCTTCCAGGACGACGCGGCGGGAGAGCACGACGTTGTTCCGATTGCGGTCCATCTCGATGACCCGCGCTTCCAGACGCTCCCCGAGGAACGCGCCCAGGTCCTTGACCCGGCGCAGGTCGACAAGTGACGCCGGAAGGAAGCCTCTCAGGCCGATGTCGAGGATGAGTCCGCCCTTGACGATCTCGATGACCTCGCCCTCGACCACCGTCCCGGCGTTGAACTTCTCCTCGATCCGAGACCAGGAGCGCTCGTATTCCGCGCGCTTCTTGGAGAGGATGAGCCGTCCGTCCTTGTCCTCCTTCTGGAGCACGAGCGCTTCGACGGAGTCGCCGAGCGAGACGACGTCGGCAGGATTGACGTCCCTGCGGATTGAGAGCTCTCGGGCGGGAATGACGCCCTCGGACTTGTAGCCGATGTCGAGCAGAACCTCGTCGCGCTCCACCTTCACGATGGTGCCGCTGACGAGATCGCCTTCATCGAAGTCCGTGATCGTCCCGTCGATGAGGGCGTGCATCTCCTCGTCGGAGTACTCCTCCTGCTCTATGACCGTACCGTTTTCCTGCTCACTCACTGTGGGTGGCCCCTTCCCTGAACGGGGCCCTCCGGTCATGTACCGTCGTCGCCTACAGGTCCGCTGATCGCCGAGTGCCACACAATCCGTCGCCTACAGGTCTCATGCATACATGTCGGGGGCCAACATTGCCGTGGCCGCGCGATTCTGCTCGTCGCGGCCGACCCTACATCTTACCCGAGGGCCACCAGGTGTGCCAGAGCCACTCGCGAGCCATGAGCGCAAGTCGGGTGCGCTCACTTCGCACTCGCCCAGTTGGGGCCGCTGGAGACCTCGACCACGAGAGGGACCGCCAGTTCGACGACTCCCGCCATCGCGTCGCGAGCCAGTTCGGTAAGGCGGCCGAGCTCCCCGGGCGGCGACTCGAAGACGAGCTCGTCATGCACCTGCAGGACGAGCCGCGCGGCGAACTTCTCGGCGCGAAGGCGCCTGTCGACCTCCACCATCGCGAGTTTCATGATGTCCGCGGCAGTACCCTGCATCGGATGGTTCATCGCGGTCCGTTCGCCGAACGCACGCACGCTGAAGTTGGCGCTCTTGAGCTCGGGTATCCGGCGCTTTCGCCCGAACATGGTCACCGACACGCCACTGCGGTGCGCCTCGGCCACGCACTCGTCGAGGAACTCGCGGACGCGCGGATACGCGGCGTAGTAGCGGTCGATCATCTCCTGAGCTTCGGCTCGCCCGATCTTCAACGTCTCCGCAAGACCGTGGGCGCTCTGCCCGTAGACGATGCCGAAGTTGACCGCCTTCGCACGGCTGCGCTTCCCCGTGTCGACCGCGCCGACATCGACGCCGAAGACGCGCGCCGCAGTGGCGGCGTGGAAGTCCTCACCGCTCGTGAACGCGTCGACGAGGCCTTGGTCGCCGGAGAGATGCGCGAGGATGCGCAGTTCGATCTGCGAGTAGTCGGCGGAGACCATCATGTGGCCCGGCTCGGCGGGGACGAACGCTGCTCTGACGCGCCGACCGAACTCCGTGCGTACCGGGATGTTCTGCAGGTTGGGACTGCTGCTCGACAGGCGCCCCGTCGCCGCCACCGTCTGGTTGAACGTCGTGTGGAGCCGGCCGTCCTCCGCGATGAGCCTCGGCAGCGCCTCAAGGTACGTTGATGTCATCTTCGCAAGCTCGCGGTAGTCGATCACAAGCTGAGCTATCGGGAAATCGGCGGCGAGCGCGCTCAGGACCGAGGCGTCGGTCGAGAACCCCGTCTTCGTCCGCTTCGATCGCGGCACGCCGAGTCTGTCGAAGAGCACCTCGCCGAGCTGACGGGGCGAGTCGACGTTGAACTCCGTGTCGGCCGCTTCGAAGATCCGCGCCCGCAACTCCTCGATCCGACCCCGCGTCTCATCCGCAAGCGCCGCGAGCACGGCGGTGTCGACCCCGACCCCCACGCGCTCCATGCGCGCAAGCACGGGGACGAGCGGCATCTCGATACGCTCGAAACACTCTGCGGAGCCGTCCTCGGCGAGGCGTCGTTCGAGAACCGGGGCAAGGGCGGCGACGCCGCGCGCCTGCGCCGCGACCGCCTCGTGTCCATCGACGTGACCGGACAGCGGAGTCCCGAGGTAATCGGCGCACAGCGCGTCCACCGCGTATGAGGACCGGTTCGACTCCAGGAGATAGGCGGCCACACCGCAGTCGAACAGCCGGCGCGGATCGGCCGAGTCGAGCGACGTGTCGCAGCGCCCGCCGGAGACAGGCGGGCAAAGTTCGTGCAGCAGCGCCTTCACATCACCGGCGGCGACACGCGCGGTGCCGAGCAGCGTCGCGAACGCCTCGGCGGATTGCTCGCCGCTCACCAAGGCGACCTCCCCGCCGCGCGCGATCGCCACATCCCGGCGAACCGCGAAGAGGGACTCGGCGGTCCCGTCGTCGAGCGCCACCCCGAGCCACTCGTGGAGCCGGGACCACTCACCGACGCGCTCGTGGGCGTCCGGGCCGCGCATGATCGAATCGGCACCGGCGCCGTCCGAACGCCGGGGCTTCGCCGTCGCGTCGTTTACCACCGCCACGTGGGCGCCGGTCGCGAGCACCCGGTCGAGCAGCGACGTGAAGCGCAGCTCGCCGAACGCCTCGGCGACGCGCACCGGATCGAACCGGCCCCACTCCACACTCTCAAGGTCGATTCCGAGCGGCACATCGGTTCTGATGGTCGCCACGGTACGGCTCACCCGCGCGTCGTCCGCGTGCTCGACGAGGTTCTCGGCGAGCTTGCCCTTCATCCGAGGAGCGGCCTCGATCACGGCGTCGAGCGAGCCGTACTCGGAGATGAGCTTCGCGGCGGTCTTCTCCCCCACCCCCGGCACGCCCGGGATGTTGTCCGAGGTGTCCCCCTTGAGTCCGAGGTAGTCGACGATCTGTGCGGGTGTCACGCCGTAGCGCTCGAACACCGCTGCCGGGTCGTACACCGCGATGTCGGTGATGCCTTTGCGGGTACTCACGACGTGTACGCGCTCGCTCACGAGCTGCAGGGCGTCACGGTCTCCGGTGACGAGCAGCGCCCGCGCTCCGGATTCCTCGGCCATCCGGGCGATCGTGCCGAGCACGTCGTCCCCCTCCCATCCCTCCACCTCCAAGATGGGAACCTCGAGCACCTCAAGCACTCGTTTGACCATCGGGAACTGCGCCTTGAGCGCATCGGCGGTGGGGGGCCGGTGGATCTTGTAGCACGCGAGCGCCTCGGTCCTGAACGCAGGCTTCCCTCGGTCGAACGCCACGACGACCCCGTCGGGGCGCATCTCCTGCACGAACTTGATCAGCATCGAGATGAACCCGAACGTCGCGTTCGTCGGGCGACCGTCGGGTGCGGTCATGGTCGGCGGGAGGGCATGGAACGCACGGTGGAGCAGGCTGTTCCCGTCAATCGCGGCGATGGTACGAGGCGTCATGCGCTCCCCCCTAGCCGTTCCACAAGTAGCCGACGTTGCGCACGGTCTCAAGGCGCTTGCCCAGCTCGGGACCGAGCTTCGCGCGCACTCGCCGCACATGGACGTCGACGGTGCGCACGCCGCCGTAGTAGTCCGCATCCCACACCCGCCGGAGGAGCACCTCTCGGCTGTACGCACGGTTGGGATGCGTGATGAGGAAGGCGAACAGCGCGTACTCGAGGTACGTGAAGTCGATCGGCGAGCCGTCGAGGTGCGCCTGGTACGTGGCGAGGTTCACGGTCAGCTGGTCGACCCGCACCAGTTCCTGGGACCGGGCCTCCTCTCCGGGCCAGAGCAGCGCTCGGACTCGCCCACCGAACTCCTCCGAGGACGCCCCGCGCACAAAGAAGTCGGCCCGCATCCGCGACGGCATGCGGAGCACGCCAAGCGCCGAGGGCTCGATCATGAGCAAGACCCGCGCCTCGGACCCGCGAGACGCCTCTCGCTCGCACACTCGCACCGTGGCATCGGGGTCGCGCCCGCCGTCTACGACCAGCAGCTCCGGTTCCCCCGCGGCGGCCGCGGTGGGAAGGTCACTAGCGGCGCACTCGGTGATCGTGACGTCCAGCGGTTCTAGCGCGCTTCGCGCCCACGCGCGTGTGTGCACGTCGTCGGCGGCGATGAGTACCCGTTTCATGTGCATGATTGTAGCGCTCCGATGATGGCCGCGAACGCGCGGCGCCGGACGGTCGTGACCGCCCGGCGCCGTTGCCGAGAGTCATGCCGACAGTGGTCGGCATGACGCGCTGACTAGAGGATGGCCAGGTACTTGTCTTTCTCCCACGTTGTCACGTGCGCCTTGTACTCGTCCCACTCGGCCTTCTTGTTCTCGACGAAGAACCGATGGATGTGGTCTCCGAGGATTTCTCTCATCGTCTCGGACTCCTCGAAGAGCTTGATCGCCTCTCCGAGGTTCTCGGGCAGCATGTTGATGCCCGCCGTCGAGAGCTCCTCCTCGGTCATGTGGAAGATGTTGTTCGTGGCCTCGGCGGGAAGCTCCAGCCCCTCCTCGATGCCCTTCAGACCAGCGCCCAGCATCACGGCGAACGCAAGGTACGGGTTGGCCGAGGGGTCCGGCGAGCGAAGCTCGATCCGTGTCGCATTCTCCTTGCCGGGCTTGTACATCGGAACACGCACCATCGCTGAGCGATTGCGGCGAGCCCAGGTGATGTAGACCGGGGCTTCGTACCCCGGGACCAGGCGCTTGTAGGAGTTCACGAACTGGTTCGTCACCGCGCAGAACTCCGGCGCGTACTTCAGCAGCCCCGCGATGTACTGCTTGCCGACCGTGCTCAGGTTGTATCCCTGCAGATCGTCCGCGTCGAAGAACACGTTGCCGTTCTTGTCGAACAGGCTCTGGTGCGTGTGCATGCCCGACCCGTTCTCGCCCTGGATCGGCTTGGGCATGAAGCTGGCGTAGACACCGTTCGCGTACGCGATCTCTTTGACGGTCAGCCGATAGGTCATCACGTTGTCGGCCATGGAGAGCGCGTCGCTGTAGCGCAGGTCGATCTCGTGCTGTGACGGCGCGACTTCGTGATGCGAGTACTCGACGGGGATGCCGAGCTTCTCCAGCGCGAGCACCGTGTCGCGCCTCAAGTCGGACGCGACGTCGAGCGGGGTCAGGTCGAAGTACCCGCCTCTGTCGAGGACCTCGGTGCCTTCCGAGTTCGCGAAGTAGAAGAACTCGAGTTCCGGACCCACGTACATGGTGTAGCCCATGTCGGAGGCCTTCTTCAGCATCCGCTTCAGCACGAAGCGGGGGTCACCGTCGAACGGCGTCCCGTCGGGATTGGTGATGTCGCAGAACATCCGCGCGACCCCGCCTTCTTCAGGACGCCACGGGAGCAGCTGGAACGTGGAGGGGTCGGGGAAGGCCACCATGTCCGACTCCTGGATGCGGGCGAAGCCGTCGATGGACGAGCCGTCGAAGCCCATGCCCTCCTCGAAGGCCACCTCGACCTCGGTGTCTGTAACCGCGAAGCTCTTCAAGAAGCCGAGCACATCGGTGAACCAGAACCGTACGAAGCGGATCCCGCGCTCCTCGAGCGTCTTGAGCACGTACTCCTTGTCCGGGGTGGACGCCATGCCGTATCCCTCCTTGACCGGTGGTGGAAAGAATGTGCCGCCGACGCCGCGCGCCAGGCAGACTCACTGCAGAGTAACGTGCGTATGTTTCGTGGGTGTTTCGTTCCGCGGCCGCGATACAATCCAGCCATCGCTACAATCGTTCTGCACTGAACGGCGGAAGACGACGAGGAGAGCATCCATGAACCTGCAGCGCCCCAACGGTACCGATGTCACTCAGACCTCGAACCGCTCGAAGGACGTCGTCCCTGGTTCCGGCATCTGTTCGCGCTGTATCGACGGCTGCCGCGGCAACTGCGAGATCTTCAAGTCGTCGTTCCGGGGACGTGAGGTCATCTATCCCGGCCCGTTCGGCGAGATCACCGCCGGGGGCGACAAGGACTACCCCGTCGACTACAGCCACCTGAACATCTTGGGCTACGCGTTCGGCGCGAAGGGCCTCCCCGATGGCGTCGAGGGCAACCCCGATACGACACTCTTCCCGTTCGCCGACACCGAGACGGTCTTCGGGACCGATCACCCTGTGAAGATGAAGGTGCCGGTGTTCACCGGGGCGCTCGGCTCAACGGAGATCGCCCGCAAGAACTGGGAGCATTTCGCGATCGGCGCCGCGATCAGTGGCATCTCGCTCGTGTGTGGCGAGAACGTCTGCGGCATCGACCCGGCTCTCGAGCGTGACGGCAACGGCCGGGTCACGCGCTCTCCGGACATGGAACGCCGTATCGAGAACTACCGCCGCTACCACGACGGGTACGGCGACGTGCTCGTGCAGCTCAATGTCGAGGACACCCGGCTCGGGGTGGCCGAGTACGTGACGCAAACCCTCGGCGTCGAGACCATGGAGCTCAAGTGGGGACAGGGCGCGAAATGCATCGGCGGCGAGATCAAGGTCAGCGATCTCGAACGCGCGCTCGAACTCCAGCGGCGGGGGTATCTGGTCACGCCTGACCCGAGCGACCCGGCCATACAGGCCTCCTACCGCGACGGCGCCATCAGGCAGTTCGAGCGCCACAGCCGTCTCGGCTTCATCGACCGCGAGGAGTTCGCGGCGAGCGTGGCCCGCCTGCGCGAGCTCGGCGCGAAGCGCGTGACGCTCAAGACCGGCGCCTACTCGATGCGCGAGCTCGCGATGGCCCTGAAGTGGGCGAGCGAGAACCGCATCGACCTGCTCACGATCGATGGCG
>DASSAH010000331.1:0-2982 GCA_035685585.1 Coriobacteriia bacterium | reverse complement strand
GCCGCGATCTGCTCGGCAAAGAGATCGAACGCATCTTCGAACGGGACCGTGCCGAGCGGCTCGATCAGAAGCCCTGTAGGACCGACGTCGGCAAGCACGTGTTGCGCCCCCGCACTTCGCGCCAGCCGCACCGCCGCCCGGTTGAACGCGACGACCTCGCCTTCGAGCCCATACTCGCCGAGCTTCTGGCGGGACCCGCCGAAGGAGTTCGTCGTGACGCAGTTCGCACCCGCCAGGACGTACGTGCGGTGTATCCCCGTGATGATCTCGGGGGCGGTCAGATTGAGCTGCTCGGGGCATTGCTCGGCAGGGACCCCGGCGCGCTGCAACATGGTTCCCAGCGCTCCGTCGATGACGAGCACCTCGCGACCGAGACGCGCGAGGATGTCAGGCACCTCTACCCCCACCCTGTATGAACGCGTACGTCTCCACGGCGGCTCTTAGCTCTCGGGATCAGGCGTGGTCGGCGACACGGACGAGCAACAGGCGCACGCCACAGAATACACGCACTGGTCGCGCCCGAACAAAAGAAGAGACCGGTTCGGCGCGAGTGGCCGACCGGCACGAGCACGACGCTCTCAGTCCTGGCAGTACCGCTTGATCAGCACTTCCACCGTCTCGACGCCGAGCGCTTCTTCGACGTGAACGCGTGCGTAGAACGAGCACTTCCTGCATTCGTGGATCTTGTGCTCGTAGCGCCCGGACGTCGTGCCGTCGCACAGCGTCCCCGTGACCACCCAGCATGCCCGACCCGCGTTAGTACCGCCGTTCGCGCCGTCGAGCGCCCGCTCGCGTCCGACGGGGCATCCGTTGCCGCGCGTCCAGTGACGACCCCCCGGTCCGCGTTCGCAGCCCTGATATTCCCAGCAGTTCAATCGGCGTCGAAACGGCACGCGACGCGTCCCCTCCGTAGGTGCACACAGCCATGCCCCGGCAGTCCGGGACGGTCACCCTGAAGCATGCCGTGTGCCAGGGGACGGACGCGACGTGCGTTTCGCACTCCCCGCGGGTATCCTGTGCGAGCGTCAGTGTCCCCGGGACCCGGTCAGGAGGCCCGATGTCGCGGCCGTTCGACTCTGTGACCCTTCTCGCGTTCGCCGCCCTGTACTTCGTCTGGGGCTCGACATACCTCGCTATACGCATCGGCCTCGAACACGACATGCCCCCGGCACTGTTCACGGGCGTACGCCTCGCGCTCGCCAGTCTGATCCTCCTTGCGTTCGCCCGCTGGCGCGGGTGGCGCCTTCGCTTGTCGCGCCACGACGCGCGTACCGTGGCCGTGGCCGGCCTGTTCCTGCTCTGCGGAGGGATGTACCTCACCGTTCTCGCTGAGCAGTACATCCCTTCAAGCCTCTCGGCGCTCATCGTGGCGCTCGTTCCGCTGTGGGTGGCGACCGCCGAGAACGTACTCCCGGGGATGGAACGGCTCGACACCCTCGGCATTGCTGGCCTGTTCGTGGGCTTCGTCGGTCTCGGTCTGCTGTTGTGGCCGAGGATCGCGGGAGTTCACGGCGGGGGGTCCCAGTGGCTCGGAGTCGGACTGCAGGTGCTCGCGACGCTTCTGTGGACCGCCGGCTCGCTGTACGCGAAGAGGCGGCCGATCAAGGCGCACGCTGTCGTTGTGACCGGGTACCAGATGCTCTTCGCCGGATGTGTCCTGCTCGCGTTGGGCGCACTGCTTGGAGAGCATCGCGAACTCGCGTCGATCACACCGGGCGGCCTTTGGGCGCTCGCGTACCTCACCATCTTCGGGTCGTGCGTCGCGTTCACCGCGTTCGTCTGGCTCCTCGCCACCGCTCCCGCCTCGAAGGTCATGACATACACGTATGTCAACCCCGTCGTGGCGGTCTTCCTCGGGTGGGCGGCCGGGTCCCTCGGCATCATCGCGACGCCGGAACCGATCGACGCGTGGGTGCTCGCGGGCATGACCGTCATCGTCGCCGGCGTCGCGCTCACGACGGCCTCGGCGACCAAGCCGGGCCGCGGCTACGGGGTCCCCGCCCTGGCGGGCAGAGCTGCCCGTGCCGCCCGGGCTCCGGACTCGGGATGAGCACGGTCTTCACACGTTCTCCATACACGCTTCACGCGCTCTGCGCTCGCGCCGCGCACACTTGGGGTGATGCGTGCGGTCGAGAGGAGGGTGGCTGATGGGCGTAGACCAGATTCTCATGGCCGCACTTGCCGTCCTCGCCACCTATGCGGCGTTCACAAGCCGCTCACTCCTGCGCACCGGCGGCCTGCCGGTCCAAGCCCCTCCGCCCGCGGTAGGCGCGCTGCGCATCACCCGGTCGCGCCTCGCCCACGGGGAGATCGATCTCGCCGAGTACGAGCGCATCAAAGCCGTGCTACTCGAGCGGATCAAGCGTTTCCCCGCCTGACGTCCGGCCTCGCGCTCGTCCCGCCTACGCTCCTCCCGCCCGGGTTTGCCTCGCGCCCTCGCTCGCGCCTGCGCCCCGGCTCACCGGGCCGGTACAATCAGCGCAGCACGTCCGCGGCCCGCTGCGGTATAGAGGCGTAGAGGAGGAACGTGTCGCGATCTTTGCTCCGCTCGCTGCGGTTCATGCGAGCATACCGGTCGACCGCGGGACTCGCGGTGGCGGCGGTCCTCGCCGCGTCGGTCGCCGACCTGATCTCCCCGCAGATACTCCGATGGATCATCGACGATGGGATCGGAGCGGGTCAGACAAGCGTCATCTGGACGGGGGCCGCGAGTCTCGTCGCGCTGGCGGCCGCGGGGGGTCTCGCGACGTTCTTCCAGGGCTACCTCTCGGCCAAAGCGAGCCACGGCGCCGCGTTCGACATGCGCAACGCGATCTTCGACAAGTTGCAGCGGCTTTCGTTCTCCTACCATGACCGGGCGAGCACCGGGCAGCTCATCACCCGGGTGACGAGCGACGTCGACCTCGTCCGCGAGTTCGTCGGGGGCGGTCTCGTCCAGGTGGTCTCCGCCGCCCTGCTGCTCATCGGAGCGATAGCGCTCCT
>DASSAH010000330.1:0-11899 GCA_035685585.1 Coriobacteriia bacterium | reverse complement strand
GGGCGCCCACAGGCGTCCCGCCGTGTGTGCGAGCGGGGACGTCCCGAAGCGGGTGCAGGATAGACACGCCCGGGTGCGTGGCGTTTGACAGCCCAGTGGCGGCTTGGTAAAGTCCGACCTTGCGACTGATTCAGGTGGCGGCTGGCGCGCGTGCGCTTCGTCATCTGGCCGACCAGGACTCCGTCTGAGTAGAAGGAGAGTGCGTTGCCCACGATCAACCAGCTTGTGCGCAAAGGCCGTGCGGCCAAGGCGGCGAAGAGCGCCACTCCTGCGCTGAAGGGAAACCCGCAGAAGCGCGGTGTCTGCACCCGTGTATACACCACTACCCCGAAGAAGCCGAACTCGGCGCTCAGGAAGGTGGCGCGTGTCCGTCTCGTGCATGGCATGGAGGTCACCGCGTATATTCCGGGCATAGGCCATAACCTGCAGGAGCACTCGATCGTGCTGGTCCGCGGTGGTCGCGTGAAGGACCTCCCGGGTGTTCGCTATAAGGTCATCCGTGCCGCGCTCGACTGCGCCGGGGTGTCGAACAGGAACCAGGCCCGTTCGCGGTACGGGGTCAAGAAGAGCGGCTAGCGCACGCGAGGTGCGGCGTGGACCGCACGTGTGGGCTGGTCGCAAGCGTGTAGAGGACTGAAGGAGATCGAGCATGCCAAGGCGCGCCGCAGCAACCCGTCGGGAGATAGTGCCTGACGCTGTGTACAACAACCGGCTGGTGACACAGCTGGTGAACAAGATTCTGTGGGACGGCAAGAGGTCGCTCTCTGAGCGGATGGTCTACGACGCCTTCGCTATCGTCGAACAGAAGCTGGGCACCGATCCGCTCGCGACCTTCAAGAAGGCGATGGACAACGTCCGCCCGACGCTTGAGGTGCGCCCGAAGCGCGTTGGCGGGGCGACGTACCAGGTGCCGGTCGAGGTGAACTCCCGCAGGGCGACCACGCTTGCGATCCGCTGGATCGTCGGATTCTCCCGCAAGCGCCGCGAGAAGACCATGTCTGAGCGACTGGCGGCCGAGATCATGGATGCCGCGAGCGGCACCGGTGCCTCGGTCAAGAAGCGAGAGGACCTGTTCAAGATGGCCGAGTCGAACCGGGCGTTCAGCCACTATCGCTGGTAGAGCCCGGTCCGCACCCGATACGTGCCCAGACGTGAGGACGAACCACAGCATGGCACCCAGATCCTATCCACTTGCCAAGACCCGCAACATCGGGATCATGGCCCACATCGACGCCGGGAAGACGACGACGACCGAGCGCATCCTGTTCTATACAGGCAAGTCGCACAAGATCGGCGAGGTTCACGACGGTGCCGCAACCATGGACTGGATGGTCCAGGAGCAGGAGCGGGGCATCACGATCACGTCAGCGGCCACGACGTGCTTCTGGAGGGACCATCGCATCCAGATCATCGACACGCCCGGGCACGTCGATTTCACCGTTGAAGTTGAGCGATCGCTGCGGGTTCTCGACGGCGCGTGCGCTGTCTTCTGCGCTGTCGGCGGCGTGGAGCCGCAGTCGGAGACGGTATGGCGCCAGGCGGACACGTACGGTGTTCCGCGCATCGCGTACATCAACAAGATGGACCGGACGGGGGCCGACTTCCTCAACGTCGTGCAGATGATGAAGGACCGCCTCAACACCCGCCCGGCGTTGCTGCAGCTGCCCATCGGCGCCGAGGACACCTTCCGCGGCATCGTCGACCTGGTGGAGATGCGGGCGACGTTCTTCAACGAGGACGCGAGCGGCATCAACCCCACCGTCGGCGAGATTCCGGCGGACCTGGTCGACGAGGCCGAGATGTACAGAGCCGAGCTCGTGGAACTCGCGGCAGAGTACGATGACGCACTGCTGGAGCGGTTCCTCGCCGACGAGGAGATTTCCGTGCCGGAGCTCAAGGCCGCGATTCGCAGCGCGTGCATCGATGCGGCCATCACGCCGACCGTGTGCGGCGCGTCGTTCAAGAACAAGGGCGTCCAGCCGCTGCTCGACGCGATTATCGACTACCTGCCCTCGCCAGCCGACATCCCGGCCATCTCAGGTCACGACGTCAAGACGGGTGAGGGTATCGAACGTCCGGCGGACCCCAAGGTGCCGTTCGCGGCGCTCGCGTTCAAGGTCATGACCGACCCCTACGTCGGGAAGCTCACGTACTTCCGTGTCTACTCGGGCACGATGGATGCGGGATCGTACGTCCTCAATTCGACGAAGGGCAACAGGGAGCGCGTCGGCCGTTTGTTACAGATGCACGCAAATCACCGCGAGGACGTGCAGAGCGTATCGGCTGGAGATATCGTCGCCGCCGTCGGCCTCAAGAACACCACGACAGGCGACACCCTCTGCGCCGAGCATGCACCGGTGCTGCTCGAGTCGATGGTGTTCCCCGATCCGGTGATCGACATCGCCATCGAACCGAAGACCAAGGCGGAGCAGGAGAAGCTCGGGGCCTCGCTCGCCAAGCTTGCCGAGGAAGACCCGACCTTCCGCGTGCGCACCGACACCGAGACCGGACAGACGATCATCGCGGGGATGGGAGAGCTCCACCTCGAGGTCATCGTCGACCGCCTCCTGCGGGAGTTCAAGGTCGAAGCCTCAGTCGGCAAGCCGCAGGTCGCGTACCGGGAGACCGCCGGGAGGCAAGTCGACAACGTCGATGTGAGGTTTGCTCGGCAGACCGGTGGCCGGGGGCAGTACGGTCACGTGATCATCAACGTCGTGCCGAGTGAGCCGGGTTCGGGCTACCAGTTCGAGAGCAAGATCGTCGGCGGGGCGATTCCCAAGGAGTTCGTCCCAGCGGTCGACAAGGGGATCCAGGAAGCGCTCGAGTCCGGCGTTCTCGCGGGCTATCCGGTCGTCGACGTGCGCGTCGAGCTCGTCGATGGTTCCTATCACGAGGTCGATTCATCGGAGATCGCGTTCAAGATCGCCGGCTCGATGGCGATCAAGGAAGGGCTGCGCAAGGCCGCGCCCAAGTTGCTCGAACCCGTCATGGCCGTCGAGGTCGTCACGCCCGAGGACTTCATGGGAGACGTCATGGGCGACCTTTCGAGCCGACGGGGGCACATCGACGGCATCGAGGCCCGGGGCAATGCTCAGGTCATCAGGGCGAAGGTCCCGCTCTCCGAGATGTTCGGCTACTCGACCGACCTGCGCAGCCGTACCCAGGGCAGGGCGGTCTACTCGATGCAGTTCCACGCGTACGAACCGGTTCCAAAGTCTGTGTCCGATGTGATCGTTGCCAAAGTCGGCGGCTAGGTGCTCACGGGCTCCTGAGGGAGCCGGCGGGGCTCGTTTCTGTCTCTTACGGAGGGTTGAGAGTTGGCGAACCAAAAGATCAGGATTCGGCTCAAGGGATACGATCACGAGATCGTTGACCAGTCGACGAAGATGATCGTCGACACGGCGCAGAAGACCGGGGCGCAGGTCTCCGGTCCGATACCGCTGCCGACCGAGCGCGATCTCTACTGCGTGATTCGTTCGCCGCATGTCAACAAAGACAGCCGGGAGCACTTCGAGATGAAGACCCACAAACGGCTGATCGACATTCTCGAGCCAACCGCGAAGACGGTCGATTCGCTCATGAGGCTTGACCTGCCCGCAGGCGTGGACATCGAGATCAAACTGTAGGTTGCCGGGAGACCCGCGCCGGGCGGCGCGGCCCGGGATGAGGCCTGGAAGCGGTCCGCTGGGAGTGCGCGCAAGGTGCGCGGCCAGGATTGCCCAAGACCGTTCGGAGGACGGAGTGCACATGGTAACGACACTGTTGGGACGCAAGCTGGGGATGACCCAGGTGTGGAGCGAGAGCGACGAGCTGATTCCGGTCACCGTCATCGAGGCCGGGCCGTGCGTGATAAGCCAGGTCAAGACGGTAGAGAGGGACGGCTATGCCGCGGTCCAGCTCGCTTTTGGCCACATGAAGGAGTCAAAGGTGAAGAAGCCGATGGCTGGGCATTTCGCGAAGGCGGGCGTCTCGCCGCGCCGTCATGTCGCCGAGGTCCGCCTCAACGAGGGGACCGACGCCAAAGCTGGCGACGAGCTGACGGTCGCGGTCTTCGAGGGTGTTCGTTCCGTCCATGTCACCGGAACGAGCAAGGGCAAGGGGTTCGCCGGTGTCATGAAGCGCCACAACTTCCGCGGCGGACCTGGCGGGCATGGCTCGCACTTCCACCGCACGACCGGATCGGTCGGCCAGGCGTCCACTCCGTCCCGCGTCTTCAAGGGCTCACGGATGCCGGGTCACATGGGCGCGGAGACGGTGACCGTCCGCAATCTCGAAGTTGTGAAGGTCGATCCCGAGCAGAACCTGCTGCTCGTCAAAGGTGCGGTCCCCGGGCCAAGGGGCGCCGTGCTCACCATCCGGTCGGCGTAGCGACCCGCCCGGTCAGCACGCACCGTCTCAAGGAGTAGGAAGCGATGGCAACGGTAGATATCAAGGACACGGCCGGCCGGACGGTCGGCAGTCTGGAGCTCTCCGAGGGCGTCTTCGGAATCGAGCCCCACACGTTCGCCGTGCATCAGGTTGTCCGCAGTCAGATGGCGGCTCGCCGCGCGGGGACCCACAGCACGAAGACGCGCAGCGAGGTTTCTGGCGGCGGGCGCAAGCCGTGGCGGCAGAAGGGCACCGGTCGTGCCCGGGCGGGGACGATCCGCGCCCCGCAGTGGAAGGGAGGCGGCGTCGTCTTCGGACCGCATCCCCGCGGCTATGGATTCAAGGTGCCCAACAAGGTGGTCAAGCTGGCCATGCGTTCAGCCCTCTCGGCGAAGACCGCCGGCGGCGTGCTCCACGTGATCGACGGGTTCGACCTCGAGCAGCCCTCAACCAAGCGGGCCGCCGCTGTGCTGACGGCTCTCGGTGTGGAGGGCAGGGTGACCGTCGTTGTTGCGAACGACGACGTCAACGCGATGCTGTCCCTGCGCAACCTTCCGAAGGCGCGGGTCATCACCGTGTCGGAGGCCAACACCTACGACCTGGTCGACAATACCGCGGTCGTCATCACGCGACCCGCTCTGCTCAGGCTCGAGGAGGTGTTGGCATGATGCGCAACCGTGACCCGCGTGATATCATCCTGCGTCCGGTCGTATCGGAGAAGGCGTATGAGATGATCGCGCTCAACCGCTACGTCTTCGAGGTTGACAAGCGCGCGACGAAGCCGCAGATAGCCGATGCGGTGACGGAGATCTTCGGTGTGACCGTCGAGAAGGTCAACACCATGAACGTTCAGGGCAAGCCTCGGCGTCTCCGGTATCGCGAGGGGACGACGCGCGCATGGAAGAAGGCGATCGTGACCCTCAAAGAGGGCGACTCGATCGAGCTGTTCGAAAGCTAGGGAGTATCACCACGAACGAGGCGTTCACGGGCACTCGCTTCGGGCGGGATGGAGCCGCCCGGCACCGTGGTAGTCCGGCGTCGGTGCGCCGGTGCGCTCGGGGAGCGCGCCTGTCCCAGGCGGACCGGCTATCGGACGGAAGGAGAGATGATGGGACTCAAGAGATATAGGCCGACCTCACCGGGCCGCAGGTTTCAGACGGTGTCGGACTTTGCCGACATCACTACCTCGACGCCCGAGAAGTCGCTGCTCGAACCGGTGCACAGGAAGGGCGGCAGGAACAACAACGGGCGCATCACGACACGGCATCAGGGCGGTGGCCACAAGAGGCGCTACCGCCGCATAGACTTCAAGCGCAAGAAGGACGGTGTGCCCGCCAAGGTGGCGACCATCGAGTACGATCCGAACCGCTCGGCGCGCATCGCTCTCCTTCACTACGCGGACGGGGAGAAGCGCTACATCCTGGCGCCCCAGAAGCTCTCCGTCGGCGACACCGTCGTCTCCGGTACGGGCGCGGACATCAAGCCTGGCAACGCGCTCGAGCTCGCCGACATACCTACCGGGACGGTG
This sequence comes from Coriobacteriia bacterium, assembly GCA_035685585.1. GTDB lineage: Bacteria > Actinomycetota > Coriobacteriia > Anaerosomatales > SLCP01 > DASSAH01. The sequence continues at coordinate 6,003 of DASSAH010000330.1, read as the reverse complement.
GTGCACGCGATCGAGCTGCAGCCCGGGAAGGGTGCGGCGATGGTGCGCTCGGCGGGGGCGTCAGCCCAGCTGATGGCCAAGGAGGGCGGCTACGCCATCTTGCGTATGCCGTCATCGGAGATGCGCAAGGTTCTCCTTGCGTGCCGAGCCACCGTCGGGGCGGTCGGAAACGCTGAGCACGAAGGCATTTCGATGGGCAAGGCCGGGCGTAAGCGCTGGAAGGGCGTCCGGCCAACGGTGAGGGGCACGGCCATGAACCCGGTCGACCACCCCCATGGCGGCGGCGAGGGCAAGAACAAGACCGCCGGGCGTCACCCGGTCAGCCCGTGGGGAGTGCCGACCAAGGGACACCGGACCCGCAAGAAGGGCAAGCCGTCCGACCGCCTGATCATCCGCCGCCGCAAGAAGTAGCGGGTCGCAGAGGGAGCTGGAGTACACGATGAGCAGAAGCCTGAAGAAGGGACCCTACGTCGAGCCGCGACTGATCGGGCGCATCCATGCCATGAACGAGGCGGGCGAGAAGAAGGTCATCAAGACGTGGTCGCGCGCGTCCACCATCTTCCCCGAAATGGTGGGCCACACGATTGCCGTACACGACGGGCGCAAGCATGTGCCGGTCTACGTCACCGAGTCGATGGTCGGCCACAAGCTCGGCGAGTTCGCGCCGACGCGGACGTTCCGCGGTCACGCCGCCGACAAGAAGGGCAAGAGGTAGGAGATGGAAACGAGAGCAGTCGCACGCTACGTGCGGGTGAGCCCGCGCAAGGCCCGCCTCGTCATCGACCTCATCCGCGGGAAGTCCGTCGACGAGGCCGCTGCGGTCCTCAAGTTCACTCCCCGCGCGGCAGCGGAAGTCGTGGAAAAGGTGTTTCTGAGCGCGGTCGCGAACGCCGAGAAGAACCTGAGGATCCGCAGGGACGACCTCTACGTCTCGACCGCGTTCGTGGACGAGGGTCCGACTCTCAAGCGCATCCGGCCGCGCGCCCAGGGCCGCGCGGCGCGCATCAACAAGCGCACCAGTCATATCACCGTCGTCGTGAGACAGCGAGAGGGGGCGTAGAGCGGTGGGTCAGAAAGTCTTCCCGGTCGGGTTACGGCTCGGAATCACCGAGCAGTGGAGATCGCGCTGGTACGCCGGCAAGGACTACAGCCGGACGCTCGCCGAGGACCTCAAGGTCCGCAGCTACCTTCTGCAGCGCCTCCATCGCGCCGCGGTCTCTCGTGTGGAGATCGAGCGCAAGGGCGACAAGCTGATGGTCGACCTGTGGACCGCGCGTCCAGGCATCGTGATCGGCAAGAAGGGTTCCGAAGTCGACACGTTGCGCAGAGACCTCGAAGCGATGACGGGGGCTTCTGTGTCGGTCAACATCATCGAGATCAAGCGGCCTGAGCTCGACGCGACGCTCGTTGCGCAGAGCGTGGCCGAGCAGCTCGTCGGTCGCGTCGCATTCCGGCGCGCGATGCGCAAGGCCGTTGCCTCCGCGATGAAGAGCGGGGCACTCGGCATCAGGATCCAGTGCTCGGGTCGTCTCGGAGGTGCCGAGATGGGCCGGCGCGAGTGGTACCGCGAAGGGCGGGTGCCGCTGCACACCCTGCGCGCGAAGATCGACTATGGAAGCGCGACTGCGAAGACCACCATGGGCGCGATCGGCGTGAAGGTCTGGATCTACCGGGGCGAGGTGCTCTCCGGTCAGGAGCTGCCGTCGCCGGAGACTGACCGTCCCGCGCGTCCTCGCAGGACTGAGCGTGGAGGGAGAGCGTAGCGATGCTGCTGCCCAAGCGAGTGAAGCACCGCAAGGTACAGCGTGGTTCCCGCAAGGGGATCGCGAAGGGTGGCACAGAGGTCCAGTACGGCGATTTCGGACTGAAAGCCCTTGAGCCCGCGTGGATCACGAACCGTCAGATAGAGGCGGCGCGTGTCGCGATGACCAGGTACATGAAGCGTGGCGGCAAGGTGTGGATCAACATCTTTCCCGACAAGCCTGTCACGCAGAAGCCTGCCGAGACGCGCATGGGTTCGGGCAAGGGAAGTCCTGAGAAGTGGGTGGCGGTCGTCAAGCCCGGGCGCGTCATGTTCGAGATCGCCGGGGTGTCCGAGGAGATCGCGCGCGAAGCGATGCGACTCGCGGCGCACAAGTTGCCCATCAAGTGCAAGGTCGTGACCAGAGCCGATGGTGGTGGTGAGGCGTAGATGAAGACCCAGCAGATTCAGGGGCTTGCCGATTCTGACCTGGTTGAGAAGGTGAAGGAAGCACGCGCCGAGCTATTCAACCTGCGCTTCCAGCTCGCCACCGGGCAGCTCGACAACCCTGCCAGAATCAAGGCCGTGAAGAAGGACATCGCGCGTCTGCTCACGGAGCTGCGTGCGCGCGAGTTGCGCGCATCGCGCGAGGCAGCGGCTTCGTGAGTGCGATGGAGAGGAGCGTCATGAGTACCGAACGCAACAGCCGCAAGACACGCCAAGGTGTGGTCGTCTCGGCTGCCGGCGACAAGACGTGCGTGGTCAGAGTGGAAGACCGGAAGCGTCACCCGCTCTACGGCAAGATGATGACCCACAGCAAGAAGTATCACGCGCACGACGAGGACAACGCTGCGAGCGTCGGCGACCTCGTGGAGATCATGGAGACCCGTCCGGTCTCCAAGCTCAAGCGGTGGCGGCTCGTCGGAATCGTTGAGAAGGCCAAGTAGGATGTCCGGCTGTCGACGTGCGGCCGACATCGGCGCACCTCTCGCACGCCGCAGGCGGTTTCGGAGGAAGAGATGATCCAGGCAGAATCGCGGCTGAAGGTGGCCGACAACTCTGGTGCGAGGCGGGTGCTCTGCATCAAGGTCCTCGGCGGCTCGAAGCGACGCTACGCACGTGTGGGCGATACCATCGTCTGCACGGTCAAGGAGGCGACTCCGAACGGCAACGTCAAGAAGGGCGATGTCGTTCGTGCCGTCGTTGTACGCACCAAGAAGGAGATGCGCCGACCGGACGGCAGTTACATCAAGTTCGATGAGAACGCAGCCGTCATCATCGACAACCAGGGCAATCCGAGAGGCACGAGAATCTTCGGTCCTGTTGCGCGCGAGCTGCGCGACCGGCGGTACATGAAGATCGTCTCACTCGCTCCGGAAGTACTGTGAGGAGGCAGCGCCAGATGTCGAAGTCACTGACGATCCGCAAGGGTGACAAGGTGGAAGTCATCACGGGCAAGGACAAAGGCAAGCAGAGCAGGGTCCTGCGCGTGTACCCGCACAAGGAGCGGCTCGTCGTCGAGCGCGTGAACATGATCAAGAAGCATCAGCGTGCCACCCAGAAGCAGCCGAAGGGCGGCGTCCTCGAGATCGAGGGCACCATCCACGTCAGCAACGTGATGCTTCTCTGTCCGAGCTGCGCGCAGGCGACCAGGGTCGGACGTCGGCGTGAAGACGGAGCGCGAGTGCGTGTATGCAAGAAGTGCGGCAAGGACATCGATTAGTCGCTCGCGCGGTGGAGTACGGACAGGGTCCTGAAGAGATGGTCGCCGGGTCAGCAATCCGGAGAGACGACACACGGAGGTAGTGGTGATACCGAGATTCAAGGAGCGGTACAGAGCGGAGGTCGTACCCGCGCTCATGGAGCGCTTTGGCTACACCAACGTGAACCAAGTCCCGCGGTTCGAGAAGATCGTGGTCAACATGGGGGTGGGCGAAGCGGCCGCCGACATCAAGCAGCTCGATGCCGCGATGGCCGATCTAGCGACAGTGACCGGCCAGAAGCCGATGGTGACACGCGCGAAGCGGTCGATAGCTGGCTTCAAGATACGGCAGCACATGCCCATCGGTGCGAAGGTCACGCTTCGTGGTGACCGGATGTGGGAGTTCTTCGACCGACTGATGTCCACCGCCATACCGCGGATCCGGGACTTTCGGGGATTGTCCGCGAGTTCGTTCGATGGCCGGGGCAACTACTCGATGGGCGTCACGGAACAGCTGATATTCCCCGAGGTGGACTACGACAAGGTAGACCGTATCAGGGGGATGGACGTGACGTTCGTCACCAGCGCCAAGAGTGACGAAGAGGCCAGGGCGCTGCTCGAGGCGTTCTCGTTCCCGTTCAAGCGGTAGCACGCTACTGGTCAGCGCCAACCAGGCGTTGCGGCAAGGAGGTTTCAGGTGGCCAAGAAGTCGATGATCGCCAAGGCGAAGCGGAAGCCGAAGTTCGGGGTCCGCGCTGTCAACCGCTGCAACAGATGCGGCCGGCCGCGCGGATACTATCGCCACTTCGGCCTGTGTCGCATTTGCGTCCGCGAACTCGCGAGTCGTGGCGAGCTCCCCGGCATGCGCAAGGCGAGCTGGTAAGCCGTGCCGAGAGTCTCCACTCGGCAGGCGTGTCGGTCACGGGCCGATGCGAACCACCGGAGCGGAGTCATCCCGATCCACAGGAGGATATACGAGTCATGAGCATGACAGACCCCATCGCGGACATGCTGACGAGGATCCGCAACGCGAACGCCGCATCCAAGGCGACCGCAACGATCCCGTCCTCGAAGAAGCTTGTCGAGATCGCGCGCATCATGAAAGAGGAGGGCTACGTCGAGGACTACCGGGTGATTCCGGGGGATGTCCAGGACACGCTCGAGGTGGTGCTCAAGTACGGTCCGAAGCGCGAGCGCACCATCACCGGTATCCGCCGGATCAGCAAGCCCGGACTTCGCGTGTACGCGAAGAAGGACGAACTCCCCCGGGTGCTCGGAGGACTTGGTGTTGCCGTGATGTCCACGTCAACGGGTGTGATGACTGAGAAGGCCGCCCGCAAGGCAGGCGTCGGCGGCGAAGTCATCGCGTACATCTGGTAGCGGACCGGACCTGAGAGAGGAGCGACTCCGTGTCACGAATCGGCAAGCAGCCGATCCCGGTTCCGTCCGGGGTCGAGGTACAGATTGAAGGCTCCGCGGTCCGGGTCAAGGGCCCGAAAGGAGAGCTGAGCGCAGCTTTCTCCGAGGACCTCGGAATCACGCTCGAGGACGGCGTCATCACGGTGACTCGCCCAAGCGACAGCCGGACCCACCGCTCGCTGCACGGGCTCACGCGGACGCTCGTGGCCAACATGGTCACCGGCGTGTCAGAGGGCTTCAGCAAGAACCTTGAGATAATCGGTGTCGGATACCGTGCTCAGCTCAAGGGCTCGGACCTCGAACTCGCCCTCGGGTTCAGCCATCCGGTGACCGTGAAGGCCGAGCCGGGGATCACGTTCGAGGTGCCCTCACCGACCAAGATCACGGTGCGCGGCATCGACAAGCAGCGTGTCGGCCAGGTTGCGAGTGAGATACGCGACTTCCGGCCGCCCGAGCCGTACAAGGGCAAGGGCGTGCGATACGAGGGAGAGTACGTTCGCCGCAAGATGGGCAAGACAGCGAAGTAACATGCCGTCCGGCACGTCGTACCGGATGAGATGAGGAGAGCAGACACGTCATGGAACGCACGAAGGCGAAGTCGGTGGCGCTCGCACGCCGCCAGCGCAGGGTCCGGGGTAAGGTGAGCGGTAGCGCCGAGCGGCCGCGGTTGAGAGTGACGCGCACGAGCGCACACATCTACGCTCAGCTGATCGACGACCGGAGCGGACGTACGCTCGTATCGGCGTCGAGCATCGACACCGAGCTTCGGTCCCTGATCAAGCGCGGATCGGACGCGGAAGCGGCACGTGCTGTCGGCGAGGCGCTCGGTCGACGGGCGCTGGAATCGGCAATTGAAGAGGTCGTCTTCGATCGAGGCGGGCGGCTGTACCACGGACGGGTGAAGGCTCTGGCCGACGGTGCAAGAAGCGCCGGGTTGAAGTTCTAGGAGGAATCAGGATGGCGCGCAGACAGGCCCCGGTCTCGGAGCTGCAGGAGAAGGTCGTCTACATCAATCGTGTGGCGAAGGTCGTCAAAGGCGGGCGGCGCTTTGCCCTCACCGCGCTTGTCGTCGTCGGCGATGGAGCAGGTAACGTCGGTGTCGGCATGGGGAAATCGGCCGAGGTGCCGATTGCGATCAAGA
>DASSAH010000329.1:0-3714 GCA_035685585.1 Coriobacteriia bacterium | reverse complement strand
GCGCTCTCCAGGTGGAGGAGCTGGGCGATCACGAGGTTCGCGATGACGTCGTTGATCTCCTGGCCGAGAAAGACAACCCGCTCATTGAGCAGACGCGAGTAGATGTCGAAGCTGCGCTCACCACGGCTCGTCTGCTCGACGACGATGGGTACCAGGCCGAACGCGTCGTGTGACATCGGTGTTACTCCTCTTCCGTGATCGTGATGTTCGCGGGGTCGGTGAGCCACTCAAGCGCCTTGCGGTGCGTGATGCCCTCGGACACGGTCTCCATCACGCCCGAATCGCTCCAACGGGCGCGCAGGTCGTCCGCGCTCATCTCGGCAGCCGCTGCCAACCGGTCGATCTCCTCAGCGATGTCGTCCTCGGTGACCTCCATGCCGAGTTCGCGGAAGAGCGCCTCGAGGGCGAGCTCCTCGCGGACCATGAGCGCCGCGCGCTCCTCGATGTCCTTCAGAATCCGCTCGCTATCATACCCGGTGGCCTCCACATACTGCTCGAAGGCCATGCCGCGCGCCTCGAGGCCGCCGACGAAGTCGCGGAGCATCGCCGAGCGACGCGCCTGCGTCATCGCCTCGGGCACCTCTCCCTCCAGCCGCTCGGCGAGCGCGGCGCGCGCCGCACGCTCGAGCACGCGCGCGCGTCCGGTCGCCTTGACCTCATCGAGCTTGGCCTTCACGTCGGCCTTGAGCTCTTCGAGCGTGTCGAACCCCCCGACAGAGGCAGCGAACTCGTCATCGAGCTCGGGGAGAACCTTCATCTTGACCTCGTGCACGGTGACCTCGAACGCGGCCGTCTTCCCGACGAACTCAGGGTTCGACGAGGTTTCGGGCACCTCGAACTCGATGCGCACGTGCCCTCCGGCCTCGACGCCGATGAGCCCGCGGTCGAAGTCGGTCGGCATCAGGCCCTTGCCCACCTCGTAGAGGTACTTCTCGACGACGTTACCCTCGTAGTCCGCCCCGTCCACTGTTCCGGTGAACGAGATGAGCGCGAAGTCGCCGTCCTCGATGCCGCGCCCTTCCGCCGGGCCGAGATTGGCGAACCGCTCGCGGGTGTGCTCGATCTGGGCGTCGACCTCCTGTGCGGTCGCCTCGCCCGGCGGCACGGTCACGGCGATCCCCTCGCGCGACGTGAGCGCGAGCTCGGGCTTGACCTCGACCGTGAGGTTGTACGTGAACTCGGCTCCTTCGAGCAGCTCGTCGACGTCCTCGACCTGAGGGCGCGCGATGACCTTCAGGCCCTGTGCCTCGATCACCTTTGGGTAGCTCTCGTCGAGCACGATCTCCTGCGCCTCGCTCAGGACGGTCTCGCGGCCCACATGAGTGTCGACAATGCCTCTCGGCGCCTTGCCGGGCCGAAAGCCCGGAATCTTGACCTTCCCGGCGACATCCTTGTATGCGCGCCTGATCGCCTCGTCGACGTCGGCCGAAGGGACGGTGACGGTCAGGCGGACGGTGTGGCCGTTGACCTGCTCGACGGTCGTGTTCAACATGCCTCCTGTGCGATGGACGGCCTGGCGTGGCGGGCCGAGACGGACTGGTGCGGGCGAGAGGACTCGAACCTCCACGAGTTTCCCCACCGGGACCTAAACCCGGCGCGTCTGCCAATTCCGCCACGCCCGCGCGACAAAGCGACTGCTTAGTATAGCGAAACCGCCTCAGAGGCGCGCGCAGGCCGCCACCGCACAAGCGATCGTTCGAGCCGGAGCTCCATCAGGCAGTATCGGGTGCGGACCTTGTGGACGTCGAGGCCTAGGTAGTAGGTTGGCATCGGCGCTTCTCCTTCCTGTCGCTGCTGGCAACAACGACAGTGCCGGTGGAGCGTCCTTATCATGCCATCTTGTCAGAAGTAAGCCGTGCCGCTGTCAGCTGGCCTTCTCCAGCCGCTCGGCGATCCAGACCTTGATGATGGACTGCCGGGTCACCCCCAGGCGACTTGCCTCGCGGTCGAGCGATTCCACCATCCAGACCGGAAAATCGACGTTCACGCGCTTCTGCTCACGGTTGGGACGCGTCGCAGCCGAGAGGTCGAAGTCGTCGATGACATCCTCGACACCCTCGTCAAACCTTCTGTCCAGGTCACTCGCCATCATACGCCTGCACCTCCCGAGGTCTTGACCTTCTGACCGTCGAAGCCTAGTCGCTTGGTGCCGCATCTGCCTGCGACTCCGGCTCAGGCCGATTGAGAATCTGTCCAACGTTGACGGCTGGAATGATGACTCGACCAACCGGACTGGACGCAGAAAGGTCGGCGTAGACAGTACGAACCGTCCCGAACAGGAGAGTGACCGCGTTGTAGACGAGAACCGGCTCCCAATCTTCAGGACGCTCCTGCTTCAGAGTCGCTACATCGAAGAAGCCGGTCGCAACAACCGCGCCGGTGAAACCTGCCGCTTCGAAGTCTGCCTCCTCGCCGTTCAACTCCACCGTCAACTGCACGGCCATGTCACTCTCGGAGTCGTTGGACTGGAGCACTGCGATGTCCAGCTTGAGGTGCAAATCCGCCTTCTCGAAGGACGCCGCGCCGGGGCGCACCTCGAAGTAGGACTTCATGATTCTGAAGTCACTGAGACGCAAGATCGAATCGATATCGGAGCTCATACCGCAATCCGATCTACTGAAGCGTACGTGTGGATGGTCGTGCCAGTCAGGTGCTTGGTCTTGCTGTAACCGGCAGTTGTCTTGCCGCCATCCGCAACGTAGAGCCTTGGACGTCGGAAGCCACAAGGGGCAAGACCCAGATTGACGTCGCAGCCCACCGAGTGCGCCACTTCGACCATGGTGCGAAGTGTGGGGCTCGATTTGTGCTGCATCAGTTGAGAGACGCGGGCGCGAGACACGTCGAGGCGCCGAGCCAGGTCAGACTGGCTGAGGCCTTGGGCGGCCATCATCCGAGCAAGGTCGTTCGTGAACGCGCTGATAGCGAGTTCGTGCTTGTACTCGACCTGGTCGAATTCGTCCGACGTCAGTTCGTCGAGCTGTTCCAGCAGACTAGACATACGTCTCGCCCTCCTCCATGAATCTGTCAATCATCGCTTTGACTGAATCCATCGTGTCGTTGAATTGCTGATTGTTCTCTGTCTTGTCTTCGATACGCGCTATCACGAATCCGCGGCTTGTCAGAAATGCGTAGGCCCGACATGCCTTGGGACTGTGAACCTTGTACTCACACAGTCGCATTCCTCCGTGCTTGTGCGCATCGAGCCATTTGAACAGCTCCGGGTTATCAGGAGGACCGTTGCGGTCCACATCATCAATCCTTGCCCGCATTCGAGGAGCCGTCTCGCGGTTCTTCATGAGGTACTTGAGTGGCTGACACCGGCCACTATCAGAGACAAGCATCCATGTCCTGCGGCCTACCCTCTCAGCCTTCACGCTCCGTAGTCCTAACTGCGTGGTTCCCGCGGTAGGTTCAATGTAAACAAATAACTTGACACACGTCTAGGGGTAACTCGCGAAGACCCCGGGGCGTTTCAGCACTACGCCACACACAGCGCTTGGGTGACCCTACTACACACCTCTGACAGCTTGGATCCTGGAGTTGGGCGCAACGCTCTTGCGCGTAACCTGCAGCGCGGCTAGGCGACCTCCCCATTCAAGCCATTCAAGCCGTAGTGCAGATGCGCGATGAACAGGACGCGCGACCGGCGTAGACTATTCGCCAGCTTCAGCCAGCGATACAGTCAATCAGCCAGCCCTGGCCGGCCTGTATCGG
>DASSAH010000328.1:0-2901 GCA_035685585.1 Coriobacteriia bacterium | reverse complement strand
GCGACGTTCCGCGGCACCTCGTTCGCGTGGATCGGACCCAAGGCGTCCTCCTACGGCCAGGCCGAGGTCTGGCTGAACGGCGTGCGACAGCCTCTCGTGAGCCAGTACGCGCCAAGTGTCTCCGCCCGGGAGGTCATCTGGCAGGTGAGCGGTCTTTCGCCGGGTGAGCACAGCGTGGTCATCCGTGTCACGGGGACTCGCGACGCAGCGAGTACCGGCACGCTGATCGTCATCGACGCGTTCGACGTCGGCGACGAGACACGACCGGACCTCTCCGGCTCGGGCGACCCGTTCACGGGATGGGCTGAGGAAGAGGATTCCGCGGTGCGCTACGTCGGGAGCTGGATCCGGGGTGACGGCCCCGGCCATTCAGGCGCTGGCTATCGCTACGCGGACGATGCCGGCAGCTATGCCATCGTCGAGTTCACCGGGACGTCCATCTACTGGTTGGGGCCGAGGGCGTCGTCGTACGGCCGTGCCGAGGTCTACCTCAACGGTGTCAAGCAGGCCACGGTGAGCCAGTACGCTCCGGCGACGGCTCTCGGCCAGACGATCTGGTCGGTCACGGGACTACCTGCCCGCACGCACACCCTGGTCATCCGCGTCACGGGGACGCGTGACACGGCAAGCTCAGGAAACCTCATCGTGCTCGACGCGTTCTCGACCCAGCGCCCACTCGCCCCGGCGACGTTTGAGGAGAATGCACCGGAGGTCCGCACCGCCGGCCGTTGGGTGAGCGGGACCTCAGGCGCGTACTCGGGCGGCGGGTACGTCTACTCGGCGACGGCCGGTTCGACCCTGCGGATGTCGTTTACGGGTACGGCGATCGCCTGGGTCGGGCCGAAGGCGCCGTCGTACGGACGTGCCGAGGTCTGGCTGAACGGTGTCCGGCAGGCGACCTTGAGCCAGTACGCCACAGGGACGGCCCTCGGCCAGACGATCTGGGAGACGAGCGGCCTGGAGGAACGGCTCCATACCCTCACGATCCGGGTGCTCGGCACTCGGGAGGCGGCGGCGAGCGGCTCTCTTGTCGTGGTCGACGCGCTGCGGGTCAGGGCGCCGGTTCCTCCTGACGCAATCACGGTCCTCGAAGAGAACTCGGCGGCGGTCACCCGTGCCGGCGTGTGGACCGTTAGCTCGAACTCGATGTTCTCAGGCCGCGGCTACGCGCACTCGCGCGCCGCCGGTGCGCGGATGACCGCGCGCTTCACCGGCGATTCCGTGACGATCATCGGTCCGAGGGGCCCGGGATACGGTCGCTTCGAGGTCTGGGTCGGCGGCACGAGGCGAGGCGTCGTGTCCCAGTACGCGCCAGCGCTCGTCCACCAGCAGGCCCTGTTCACCGTGACGGGCTTGAGGCCCGGCCAGCAGCACCAGGTCGAGGTGCGGGTACTCGGCACCCGGGACGCGGCAAGCACCGGCGCGACCGTCGTGATCGACTCCTTCGACGCCGCGCGCCGCCGCTAGGCCGGCGCTCTGACCGTCTCGCGGCGGAAGTCGGGCGTGAGCGCCTCGAGGAGCCGGACGCACTCGTCGCGCTCGCCGGTTCGCGCGGCGTCGATGAGCGCAGCGATACGCTCGTCGATGTCGTCCGGCAGGATTCTGAGCGCGTTCAGCCGGAGGATCTTCTGCCGGTCGGTGGGGAGCAGGTCCTGCCCCGAGTGGACGAGGGTCTCGGAGAGCTTCTCGGCCGGCCGCAACCCGATGAACTCGATCTCGGCGTCGACGCCGCTCAGCGTGATCATCTTCCGCGCGAGGTCGACGATACGCACGGGTTCGCCCATCTCCAGGACGAACAGCTCGCCACCTTCGCTGATGGCCTGCGCCTGGAGGACGAGGCGCGCGGCCTCGGGGATGGTCATGAAGTAGCGGGTGATCTCCGGGTGTGTGACCAGGAGCGGACCGCCCGTACGCAGCTGCTCCTCGAAGATGGGGATCACGCTTCCGCGGCTCCCGAGCACGTTGCCGAAGCGCACAGCGCTCGTCTTGATGAGCCCACGGCGGGCCGCGTGCATGGTGAGCGCCTCGGCCACAGACTTTGTCGCGCCCATGACGCTCGACGGCATGACCGCCTTGTCCGTCGAGATGAGGACGAAGTGCTCGACGCCGGCCGACTCGCACGCCTCGATGACGTTGCGCGTCCCCCAGACGTTCGTCTTGACGGCCTCGTCGGGCTCGAGCTCCATCAGGGGCACGTGCTTGTACGCGGCGGCGTGCAGGACGATCGATGGCCGCTCGGCGGCGAGGAGCCCGGTGATCTTGCGGGCGTCTCGGACGTCGCAGATGTGCATCCTCGGTGCGCTGGGATCGGTCCGGCGAAGCTCCAGGAACATCTCGTAGGTCCGGCTCTCGTCGGTGTCGATGAGGAGCAGTCGTGAGGGGCCGAGCGTGATCACCTGGCGGCAGAGCTCACTGCCGATGGAGCCGGCCGCTCCGGTAACCGCGATGACCTTGCCCCGTACGGTGCTCGCCACCTGTTCGACGTCGATGGGCACGGGCTCACGGCCGAGCAGGTCCTCGACATCGACCTTCCGCAGGTCGGCGACGCCAACGCTTTGCCCGTCGAGGACCATGGGCTCGACGATGCGCGTCTTGGCCCCCGCCTTCGTGCACGCGTCGAGGATGCGCCGCCGGTCGTCGCTCGTGGCCGACGGCACCGCGACGAGCACCTCGTCGACCTCGCGCTCCCGTACGATCCTCGGGAGTTCGGCCACCGGGCCAAGGACCCGCACGCCGCGTATCGTGCGGTTCGCGATCGCCGGGTCGTCGTCGACGAAGCCCACCGCGTGCATGAGCAGGTCGGGCTGGCCCTCGATGTCGCGCAGGAGCAGCGAGCCCGCGTCTCCAGCCCCGACGATGAGGATGTTGCGCCCTGATGGCCCGCGCCCCTGCGACTGGAAG
>DASSAH010000327.1:0-3286 GCA_035685585.1 Coriobacteriia bacterium | reverse complement strand
CCTGTGAGCGAGGCCGTCGAGCGACTCGTCAACCTCGCCCTCTTCTTGGCTGCGGCACGCCAACCGCTCAGCGCTGAGCGGATTCGAGCAGAGCTGACCGGCTATCCCGAGGGCCAGGACGAAGCGGCGTTCATCCGCATGTTCGAGCGCGACAAGGACGACCTGCGCGCCATGGGCCTCGCCATCGAGTCGACACCCGAGGGCGAGTACCAGCTCGACCCCGCACGCACGTTCGTCTCAGGCCTCGAGCTGACGCCGGAGGAGGAGACCGCGCTCACGGTCATCGCCTCAGTCTTCATCGACGACCCGTCGTTCCCGTACGCGTCAGACCTCCGGTTCGCGCTCGCGAAGGTGGGATCCGCCTCGGATGGGGACGTACCAGCGGTCGCGCACCTCGCTGACGAACGTCCCGCGACGCAAGCCGCCGCTGTCGCAACACTCACCGCGGCCGCGATGAGCCAGAAGCGCGCGACGTTCGACTACACGAACGCACGCGGAGCGCGCGCCGTCCACGCGGTCGAACCATACGGCCTCTTCCTTCGCGCCGGGCGATGGTACCTCGTGGCCCGGGACATCGAACGCGCTGAGATCCGCGTCTACGCCGTTGCCCGGATGGGACCCCCGTCGGTCAATGCGACACGACCCCGCACGCCCGACTTCGAACTCCCGGACGACTTCGACGTGGGAGCGTTCATCGGTCACCCGTTCCAGTACGGCACGGGCGACCTCTTCGACGCCGTGATCCGCTTCTCGCCATCGGTGGCGTTCAGAGCGCCTGTGCTCACCGGCGGGACCGGGGAGCTTCGGGCCGACGCCGACGGCCTCGCATGGCACGTGGCGGCGCGAGACGAGTCGCGCCTGGCCCGTTGGGTCGTGGCGAACGGCCCGGGCATCGCGATCGAGTCGCCTTCTGCCGCGTCCGCCCTGCTGAGGGATGGTCTCGCCCGAGCGGAGGCCCGTCATGCCTAGCGGCTCGGCCGCCGACCGCGCCCGGCGCATGCTCGCGCTCGTCGGCATGCTCCAGCCCGGCGCCGGGACGCCGCTCGCTACCCTCGCAGTGTCCCTCGGTGTCAGCGTCGAGCAGATTGCCGCCGACCTCGAGCTGCTGTCACTGTGCGGTATCGCTCCGTACTACCCGGACGACCTCGTGCCGCTGTACCTCGACGGCGAGACCGTGAGGGTCTTCGGAGCGATGCCGGCGCTCGATCGCACCGTCCGTCTCTCGGCAAGAGAGGCCCGGGCCCTCGCGACCGCGCTCCAGGCTACCGGGCGCACCGCTGACGACCCGCTCGTCACCCGGCTGCTCGAAGCGGCGAGCGAGAGCGGTCCGCGCGAGATCGAGCGGGTCGTCCGGACGCTCGCGGGAGCCGATCCGGGCGTCCACACCACGCTGGCGGTCGCCATCCACCGGTGCGAAGCGGTTCGCATCCGATATCAGCGAGGCGGTTCCGACGAGGTTGCCGAACGAGTGGTCGAGCCCCTAGCGCTGCTCAACGAGCGCGGCACATGGTACGTGGAGGCTCACTGCCGTGCCGCGGGAACGATTCGCACGTTTCGCCTCGACCGCATCGAGACAGCGTCACCCACCGGCGAGCGCTTCGAGCGACGCGAGGCGTCGGTCCGTCGCACCGCCCTGCCCGTGGCGGACCTGCCACGGGCGCTCGTCAGGCTCGACCCGGGGGTCGAGGTCCCGGAGCGGGAGTGGCCTGGCGTCTCGGTCGTGGAGATCACCGGCGACGGCACGCTCGTCGAGGTCCCGTACGCGGGCACAGCATGGATAGCGCGCCAGATCGTATCGCTTCTCGGGTCCGCCGAGGTGCTGGAGCCCGCCGAGATCCGGCGCGCTGTCGCACTCCTCGCGGCGTCAGCACGCGCGGACGCCGATGGCGAGACCGTCGGCGCGACGAGCTGACGGACATAGCCGCGACAGCTACGGATCGCTGACTGCCGTGACCTCGTAACTCGCTACGTTGGGCTGCTCGACTGGAATCTCGAACCGAGCCGCATCGTCCGGTACGAGGTGCGGCAGTTCGGTCGAGCTCCTCCCGACCTCCCTGCCTGTCTGGTCATATAGGGTCAGCGTCACGCGAACGCGGAGCGGACGCTCGCTCCGGTTCAGTACCGCTCCTGTGACGTACTGACGACCGTCCGCACCCTGGAGCACCTTGTTGTCCTGAATCACCAGCTGCTCGGCGGATTGAGCGGGCGCGGCGCCGGGAGCACCGCTGGTTGCGGGTGGACTGCTGCGGGCGTTCAGGGCGATAAAGGCGATGAGCGTCACCGCCCCGACGAGGACCATCATCTGCGCGCCCCGACTCGAACCGCTCGAACGATACTCGCCGCTCCCGGCCGAGGGTACCGGGTCAGTCCGCCAGTAGGTTGGCTGCGGCACGAGATCGATCTGGGGCGAGTCGTCTCGCTCGCACCCGTCGGGACGCTGCGGTGGCGGTGGCACGAACACCCCTGCCGCCGCGGGCGCTTCATAGATTGCGTGGAGGTGGCTCCGCGGATGACCGCTGGAACAGCCTCCGTCCGGCGCGACCCAGACGTAGTCGCGACAACTCCTGCACCACGAGGCTTCCGGCATCGTTCTCCTTCACCACAACCCGCGTTCGCGTGGGAGCTGCGCACAGCGAAATCAGGTCCGCGACTCAGGTGGCACGCAGGCTTTGAACTGCCTCCGTGCCTATGGTACCCGCCCTCCCAGCCATACGCTACGCGCGCACCTCAAAGGCTGTCGGCAGTCCGGCTGCCCATTCGCGGATGGCCTCCCAGTTTCGGGCGTCGCTCGCAGGCATGTTGCGCATGCCAGGGTTGTTGTCGGGGAAGCGCAGGTGCTCGGGGTCGTGCCGCCCCCAGAAGACGGCTACCGACACCGGAGCCAGCCACGGTGCTTTGGCGAGGAACCTGTCGACCGGCTTTCGGGCACCGGCCAACTCCTCGGGCGTGTCATCGAACGGCCCCAGGGCGCCGGCTTTTCAGAGTGCGGGGGCTTGCATCTCCACTATTCAGTGTTACTATGTACCTGAGGTAGTCAGTTACACTGAGTAGCGCCAGGAGACATCCCGTGGGCAAACAGATCACCGAGATGTTGAAGGGAACGCTGGAGGGCATCGTCCTCGCGGTCCTAACCATGCGGCCCGCGTACGGCTACGAAATCACCGCGCGGTTGCGGGAGATGGGGTTCTCGGACATCGCCGAAGGGACCATCTACGCCCTGCTCGTTCGGGTCGAGCAGAAGGGCCTCGTCGACGTGGAGAAGATGCAGTCCGATATGGGCCCGCCG